>CAZDYM010000054.1:0-10790 GCA_964509325.1 uncultured Phycisphaeraceae bacterium | reverse complement strand
AGCGCCCGGCGGGAGCCCGTTCCTCGGCGCGGCGCGGCTCGACCCCGGCGGCCCGCAGTTGCTCCGCCGCGCGGGCGGCATCGAGCGGGAAGAACCCGGCCTGGACGACCAGTTGCTGCCCGCGCTTGCTGAGCACGAACCGGAGGAACTCGCGTTGCCACGGCGAAGGTTGCTGGCCTGGGGGGAGGTCGAGCGTCAGGTAGAGCGAGCGCGACAGCGGGTACGCGCCGGACTGGACGTTGGCGAGCGTCGGGGTGGTGGGCGGCGTGCCCGGGGCGACCACGATGGGCACGGCACGGACTTCCGTGCGGGCGTAGCCGATGCCGCTGAAGCCCACCGCGCCGGGTTCGACCGAGGCGCGGTCCACGACTTCGGCGCTGCCGATGAGTTCCCGCATGGTGGCGCGGAACTCGGCGCCTTTCAGGACCATTTCGCGGAACACGGCGAAGGTGCCCGAGGCGCGGTTGCGCCCGAGCAGGGTGAGGGGGCGGGCGGCCCACTCGCCGGTGAGGCCGAGTTCCCCCCAGGTGTTGATCTCACGCGGGCCGCCGCGCTTGCGGGTGGCGGAGAACATGGCGTCGATCTCGGTGAGGCTGAGCCCGCGCTGGGCGACGGGGTTCGCGGCGTTGACGTAGACAGCCAGGGCGTCAAAGGCGACGGTGATCTGGGTGGGTTCGTAGCCCTGCTGCGACAGGAACTCACGCTTCTCGGCGTCGTTGAGAGGGCGGCTCATGGGCCCGATGTGGGCGATGGCCTCCGCGAGGGCGCGGGGGGCGGTGCCGGAGCCGCGCCCTTCGTGCCGGATGATCAGGCCCGGGTGCGAGCGCTGGAACTCCTGCTCCCACAGGCGGACCAGGCGGTCCATGGTGTCGGAGCCGACGCTGCGGAGGCGCTGGGTGAGCGTGGACTCGGGCGAGTAGTCGGGGAGCGCGGGGTCCACTTCAGGGTGGGCCGAGGGGCTGGCGTCCGGGGCATCGAGGGGGATGTGGCGGGGTTCGGCCCTGGGGACAGCGATCGGGGCGGGCTGTTCGACGAACGGGGTGGCGGGGTCAAGGACGACGCGGAAACCGATGTAGTCGGTGCGGACGTCGGGGATGTTGGCCCATCGGTTGGCGCTTCGGGCGACGCGGGGCGGGGTGTCCCATGATCCGCCGCGGAGCACGCGGGGTTGGTCTTGTTTGGTGTCCGTGCTGACGCCGAGAGGATCGGTCAGGGGCCCGAGGGGGTACTCGGCGTAGTGATCGGCGCACCATTCCATGACGTTGCCGTGCATGTCGTAAAGGCCCCATGGGTTGGGGGGAAAGGTGCCGACGGCCATGGGGCGGGAGGGGCGTCCGGTTGCTTCGGCGGCGTCGAAGGCGGCGTCGGACGGTTGGAGCGTGGAGCCGGTTGCGTAGGGGGTGCTCGTGCCGGCGCGGCAGGCGTATTCCCACTCGGCTTCGCTGGGGAGGCGGTAGGTCTTCTTCTCGAGGTTGCTGAGGCGCCGGCAGAACTCCGTGGCCTCATGCCACGAGGAGTACGCGGGAAGGGACGGGCCGAGGAACCGGAGGCCCATCGATTCGTTCGGGTGGGTCCCTTCGGGCGGCGTGTAGTCGGCCCCCATGATGTCGGCCCACTGCTGCTGCGTGACCTCCGTGGCACCCATGAAGATCGGTCGTGTGAGCGTGACCTGGACGGTGCGTTCGTCGGTGTTGCGGTCGAGCTCTGAGGCGGGGCTGCCCATCGCGAAGGTGCCGGCGGGGATCGAAACCAGCCGCATGCCGATCGTGTTGGAGATGGTCTCGCGCGGCGGAGGGGCCTTGGCGTCGACCGCGGCACCAAATCCGGTCGGGTCGGCGGCGCGGAAGGTCGACGGCTCCGCGCCGCGGTCCGACGCGCTCGACGCGGTGAAGAGGGAGAGCATCCACGCCGCAAGAGCGCCCGTGGCGACGATCCCGAGAAGGATCGCGAGCGTGGGGAGGATTCGTCGTCGTGCGGCGGACGGAGTCGGCGTGCGTCTGTCGAGCGGAGCGCCATCGGGCGTTTCCGGGGAGGGGCCGGTTCTGGGCGTGGAAGCGTGGCCCGGCGGCCGGACCGACGCGGAGCCAACCGTCACGGGCGGCATCGACAGCGAGGTGGCGGGGCCGCTGGGCGGCGCCGACGACGGCGCGAACGGAGAGGGCGCGCCGGCGTCTTCGGCCTGGGCGAGTTCGACCTGAAGGGCCGCGGCGAAGACCTCCGCCGAGGGGCGCTTGGCAGGGTCGCGGTCCATCGCGATTCGGATCAAGTCGGCGACGCTCGGCGGGAGGGTGGGGGCGTGCTCGCGGAGATCGGGCGGATCGGCCGACACGCGCGCTTTCATGATGGTTTCGATGTCCGCGCCGGTGAAGGGGGTTTTGCCGGCGAGCAGCAGATAGGCGGTCGCGCCGAGGCTGTACACGTCGGACGCGGCGGTGGCCCCCTGCCTGAGGACGACCTCGGGGGCGATGTAGTGCGGGGTGCCCAGCACGGCGAGGTCGTCGCCGAAGAGGTTCTCCCCGGAATCGAGTTTGACCAGGCCGAAGTCCACGACCTTGCAGCGGCCGCCGCGCGTGAGCATGAGGTTGCCGGGCTTGACGTCGCGGTGGACGATGCCGGCTTCGTGGGCGGCGGCGAGGCCGCGGGCGGCGTCGGCGAGCATCATGGCGGCACGGCGCACGGGGAGCGGGCCGGTGCGCTTCAGCACGTCGTGCAGGCTGCCGCCCTCCAGGTACTCCATCGCGATGTACCACCAGCCGTCGTGCTGGTTGATCTCGTAGACCTGGGCGATGGAGGGATGGTCGATCGAGGCGGCGGCGCGGGCTTCGAGGAGGAAGCGTTCGACCTTCGAGTTCATGCCGGCGCCGCGGATCTGCTGGCGGAGGACCTTGAGGGCGGTGACGCGCTTGAGGTTGACGTCCTCGGTCAGGAACACGACGCCCATGGCGCCCTGGCCGAGGACGCGCATGATGCGGAAATGGGCCAGGCGTTTGCCGATCCACTTCGCGTGGTGCGAGCCCGATCCTGAATCGGGTGAGGCGGCGGGGCCGGCTTGGTTCCGCGGCTGGGGTGGGGTGAGCGCGGCGCCCGCCGGGATGGAACTGCCCGAGTGGGCCGGCACGGGCGTCGCTCCGAGGGGGTTCGGGCCGGGCCTGGGGTCCGGAGGGGTTGGCTGGATCACCGTCTCGTCGGCGAGTCTGATGGAGGCGTCGTCGACGAGCGCGGCGCCGTCGAAGACGAGGCTCGCCTCAAAGTTGTCTAGGGCCTTCATCGCGGATGCGCGCTCGTTCACGCCGATGCCCTCTGACTGACCCCGCGTGACGCGCGCGGACCGCCACAAATGACCGTTCGACGACGCGATGGTGCCGGGTGGGACCGGAGTGAAGGTAGCCCCGGCCGGTCGGGCGAGCGAGTGGGCCCGTCGGCACCGACCCTGCTCGTGGGGCCAGAACGGGGGCGCGGGACATCTGAACGAATCTTCTCGCGCAATCTGAACGTGGAGTCAGGTTTTGATTCGCATCGGCGCTCGCGTCCTCCGGCGCTCGGGGTGGAGGTCCGGCGTCGTCGAGGCGATCGGCGCGGCTGCTAGCCGATGCCCAGGTAGGCCTTGCGGACCTCGTCGCTGGCCTCGAGGACGCGGGCTGAATCGCTCATGGCGATCTTGCCGGTCTCGAGCACGTAGCCGTGGTGGGCCACCTGCAGGGCCATGTGGGCGTTCTGCTCGACGAGCAGGATGGTGGTGCCGGCGGCGTTGATGTCGCGGATGATCTTGAAGATGGTCTGGACCACTTGAGGGGCCAGGCCGAGGCTGGGTTCGTCGAGGAGGAGCAGGCGCGGACGGGCCAGCAGGGCGCGGGCCATGGCGAGCATCTGCTGCTCGCCGCCGGAGAGAGTTCCGGCGAGCTGCTTGAGTCGTTCGCGGAGGCGGGGGAACAGGTCGAGCGAGTGCTCGCGGTCTTTCTTGATCTGTTCGCGCTCGGAGCGCGGGCGGGCGAAGGCGCCGAGTTCGAGGTTCTCTTCGACGGTCATCTGGGGGAAGACGCCGCGGCCCTCGGGGGAGTGGGCGAGGCCCATGCGGACGATCTCGTGGGGCGGGACGGAGGTGATGGTTCTCCCGTCGAAGGCGACGGTTCCCTTGGCGGGCCTGATCAGCCCGGAGACGGCGCGGAGGGTGGTGGACTTGCCCGCGCCGTTGCAGCCGATGAGCGTGACGATCTGTCCCTGCTCGACGGTGAGGGAGATGCCGTGGAGCGCCTGGATGGCGCCGTAGCGGACGACGAGGTTGTTGATTTCGAGAAGGGGCATGATGGGGAGAGCAAGCCGTCAGAGCGCGGACAGCGGATGGCACGGAGCGAAGGACGACGGGCCAGCGGCGAAGCGGCGGCGTGGAGATGGGAAGGAACGGCGGTCGGGCGCGCGGTGGTCCTGAGTTGCCAGATTCGATTCGTGGTTAGCCATGCGGTTGTCCTATGCCGCCGCCGGCGCTCCGAGATACGCCTCGATGACCTTCGGGTCTTTCTGCACCTGTTCGGGCGGGCCGTGGGCGATGATCTTGCCGTAGTCGAGGACGGTGATGCGTTCGCAGAGGTCCATGACCACGCCCATGTCGTGCTCGATGAGGAGGACGGCGAGCGCGAAGGTGTCTCGGACGGAGCGGATGAGGGCGCGGAGTTCCTTTTTTTCCTGCGGGTTCATGCCGGCGGCGGGCTCGTCGAGGAGGAGGACCCGCGGGCCGGTGGCGATGGCGCGGGCGATCTCGAGCCTTCGCTGGTCGCCGTAGGGAAGGCTGCGGGCCTGCTCGTGGGCGCGGTCGGCGAGTTTGAACATTTCGAGGAGCGTGGCGCAGCGCTCGGTGAGGGCGCGTTCCTGGGCGCGGTGTCCGGGCAGGCGGAGGACGGCGGCGGGCATGCCGTGCGGGCAGCGGAGGTGGCAGGCGACGCGGAGGTTGTCGATGACGCTGAGTTCGGCGAAGAGGCGGATGTTCTGGAAGGTGCGGGCGAGACCGTGCGTGGCGATCTGGAAGGGGCGGAGGCGTGTGAGTTCGCGTCCGGCGAGTTTGACGGAGCCCTCGTCGGGCTTGTAGACGCCCGTGAGGAGGTTGAAGACGGTGGTTTTCCCGGCGCCGTTGGGGCCGATGAGGCCGTAGAGCCCGCGGTCGGGGAGTTCGAGGGCGAAGTTCTGGACGGCCTTGAGGCCGCCGAAGGACTTGGAGATGTTGGAGGCGTGGAGGAGGGTCACGTGCCCCCCTTGTGTTTGCTGGTGGCGCGGGAGATCGATCGCCACAGGTCGCGGTCCCAGAGTTCGCGGACGCCCAGGAGGCCCTTGGGTCGGAGGATCATCATGAGGATGAGCGCCAGGGCGAAGATGATCATGCGGTAGTCGGCGACGGCGCGGAGGTATTCCGGCAGGAGCGTGACGACGACGGCGGCGAGGGCGGCCCCGCTGATCGAGCCCAGGCCGCCCAGGACGACCATGATGATGATGTCGAAGGAGCGCTGGAAGCCGGCGTCGACGGGTCCGAGGGCGACGCCGAGCTTGTGGGCGTAGAGGCCGCCGGCGATGCCCGCGAAGAACGCGGCGATGACGAAGGCCCAGACCTTGGTACGCGTGGTGTTGACGCCCATGGCCTCGGCGGCGATCTCGTCCTCGCGCACGCTGAGCATGGAGCGGCCGGCGGTGGAGGCTTTGATGCGGTAGGCGATCAGGATCGTCAAGCCCGCGGAGAGCGTGACCCAGAAAAGGCTGGTGTACTTGGGCAGCCCGCCGAAGCCGAGGGCGCCGCCCAGGCCGGTGGCCATGCCGAGGAAGCCGGCCTGTTCGGCGGCCTCGGGCGTCTTGATGGCCGGGCCGGTCTGCTGGATCAGCACTCGGATGATCTCGCCGAAGCCGAGCGTGACAATGGCGAGGTAGTCGCCGCGGAGACGCAGGGAGGGCAACCCCACGGCGAGCCCGAGCAGCGCCGACACCAATCCGCCGCAGAGCAGCGCCAGGGGGAACATGACGTCGCCCGAGGTGAACCAGGCGAGCCCGTCGGTGGAGAGCGGCATGCCGCTGAGCCTGCCCCCCTGGGCCGCGGCGCTGCCCCACTGGGTGAGGGAGAAGTAGTAGGTCACGGCGCCCGAGACGTACCCGCCGACGGCGAGGAATCCGGCGTGGCCCAAGGAGAACTGGCCGGTGAAGCCGTTGACGATGGTGAGCGAGACCGCCAGCATGATGTTGACGCCGATGGTGATGGAGAGATCGGCCCAGTAGGGACCGACGGCGTCCTTCAGAAACGCCTGGGCCATCACGGCGAGCGCGGCGATGGCCGCCACCGGGAGCACCGAGCGCAGCAGGGTCGGGGCCGCGGCCGGGCGGTGGGCGGCGATGAGGGCGTGGAGATTCGGGGAGAGGGAGGGCACTGGCTTGGGGTTCGGTGGGTTCGCGGCGAATCTGGTGAGCAGGGCATCAGCGGAGCGGCGAGGCGGGGGAGCGGCGAGGCGGGGGAGATGCGGGGTCGGGCCCGGCGCCCGGGATCGCGCGGGGTGCGGGAGCGACGGCTTGGGCCGGGGTGGTGTTCATGGGCTTCACGTGCCGATCTGACGTGCCGCTGGCCTTTTTTCGCAGGGTCCGCGCGGCGCGGCGGCTGCGACTCACACTTTCTCGATGGTGGCTTTGCCGAGGATGCCGCTGGGGCGGATGAGCAGGACGAGGATGAGGATGGTGAAGACGTAGACGTCCTTCATGCCGGAGGAGAGGTAGGCGGCGCCGAACTGCTCGATGAGGCCGATGGCGAGGCCGCCGAGCATGGCTCCGCGGATGTTGCCGATCCCCCCCACCACGGCGGCGACGAAGGCCTTGAGGCCGAGCAGGACCCAGGAGGCGTCGGCGGTCTGCTTGATGGTCTGGTACTTGAGGGCCCAGAGGAAGCCGCCGGCGGCGGCGAGCATCGAGCCGAGGACGAAGGTGAAGGAGATGATGCGGTTGACGGGGATGCCCATGAGGGCGGCGACGTTGACGTTGTGGCTGCAGGCGCGCATGGCGCGGCCGATCTTGGTGTGGAAGACGAGCCACTCCAGGGCGACCATGAGGGCGACGGCGGTGCCGGCGCCGACGACATCGATGAGTTTGAGGTGGACCTGGCCGATCGAGAGCAGGGTGGTGTCGGGGAGCAGGTCGGGGATGCGGCGTGGGCTGGTGCCGAAGAGGGCGTTGAGCTGGCCGGTGTTCTGCAGCAGGAGCGAGACGCCGATGGCGGTGATGAGGACGTTGAGTCGCGGCGATCCGCGGAGGGGCTTGTAGGCGAGGCGTTCGATGGTGAACCCGACGACGCCGCAGGCGATCATGGCGCCGACGAGGACGACCGCGCCGACCCAGATGGGTGGATCGACGACGCCGAGGACCGCGAGGAGTTTGACGGCGAGGGTGAGGGCGATCCATCCGCCGAGGACGACGATGTCGGAGTGGGCGAAGTTGATGAACTTGAGGATGCCGTAGACCATCGTGTAGCCGAGAGCGATGAGCGCGTAGAGGCTCCCGAGGGTGACGCCGTCCTTCAGGGTTTGGAGGAGTTGGTCCAAGCGTTTCGGTGGTGTCGCGGCTGCGTGAGGCGTGGGGAGGTCGATGGCTGATCGGCGTGCCGTGCTGCGTGTGCCGCGGGCACCGGCGGGGGCCGGCGTCGGCCGGGCCTACCGCTTCGGCTCGACGGTGGCGGCGTAGACGGGGACGCCGCCCTTCATCTGGACCATGACGGCGGGCTTGACGGCGTCGCGGTCGGCGTTGAGGGTGATGACCCCGGTGACGCCCTTGAAGTCTTTGGTGGAGGCGATGGCTTCTCGGAGGTCCTTCCCGGTGAGGCTGTTGGCGCGTGCCATGGCGTCGAAGAGCAGGCGTGCGGCGTCGTAGCCGAGGGCGGCCAGGCCGTCCGGGGTGCCGCCGAACTCGGCGCGGTAGGCGGCGACGAAGTCCTGGATCTCCTTGGTGGGCTGGTCGCTGGCGTAGTGGTTGGAGTAGAAGGAGCCCTCGATGGCCTTGCCGGCGTTTTTGGCGAGGTCCTCGGAGTCCCAGCCGTCGCCGCCGATGAGGGGGACCTCGATGCCGAGCTGTCGGGCCTGCAGGGCGATGTTGGCGACCTCGGTGTAGTAGCCGGGGACGAAGATGGCCTGGGGCTTGGTTTCGCGGATGCGGGTGAGTTGGGCCTTGAAGTCGCTGTCGCCCTCGTTGTAGGCCTGGGTGCTGGTGATTGTTCCGCCGAGCCCCTCGAAGGCCTTGATGAACTCGTCTTTGAGGCCGACGGAGTAGGCGCCGGCCTGGTCGAAGAGGACGGCGACCTGGTCGAGTTTGAGGTTCTCGCGGGTAAACTTGGCGCAGGCGTAGCCCTGGAAGGGGTCGATGAAGCAGACGCGGAAGATCATGTCGCCGACTTTGGTGACGTCGGGGTTGGTGCTGGAGGGGGTGATCATGGGCACGCCGTACTGCTGCGCGACCGGTGCGGCGGCGAGGGTGATGCTGCTGGCGACCTCGCCGAGGACGGCGACAACGTTGTCCTTGGTGATGAGTTTGGTGACGACGGTGCCGGACTTCTCGGCCTTGCCCTCGGTGTCTTCGGAGACGAGCTGGACGGTTCGTTTGACGCCGTTGATGCTGACGCCACCGGCGGCGTTGATCTCTTGGACGGCGAGTTTGATCCCGTTGTCGGTGGACTTACCGAAGGTGGCCTTGGAGCCGGTGAGGCTGCCGTAGTGCCCGATGATGACGGGCCCGGCGTCGGCGCCGGAGGTGGCGGGCCCGGCGGGGTTGGCGCCCGAGCCGGTTCCGCCTCCGGAGCCCCCGCCGCCGGAGGTGGGGGTAGGTTTCTCACAGCCCCCCGCGAACAGGGCGAGGCCCAGGGTGAGTGCGGCGGTCCACTTGGGAAGCGAGGCAAGGATCGTCATGTGGAGTTCCAGGGCGATGGGAGGGATCGGGTTGGGGGCCGGAAGCCGCGTTTCCGGACAGGGTAACAGAGCGGGGCGGGCGGGGTCGAGCGGTGGCCGCTATGGTACGAACCGGACCGCGGGCCGACCTGCGCCGCCCCTTCGTCACCATGCCCCGAGTCGCCCTCGACACCTCGATCGCCCGGACCGTCGTGAACGGCTTCGCCTTCCCGCTGGGGGTCTACCCGGTCGAGGAGATGAGCAGCCCCCCGACCCCGGGCTACGTGGTGCAGTTCGAGTCGGCCGACGGGGAGGACGCGGCGGAACGCGACCCGACATTCGGGACGGGGGACGGGGATTCGTGGGAAGAGTGGCCCGACCGGTTCATGTTCGACATCCTGGTGCCCGCGCCGCGGCTGCCGGCGTTGTGCCGGGTGCTGTTCAGCCTGCTGCCGGGGCGGCTGTTCCCCATCCTGGATGTTCTGGGCTCCGACGCGTACCGGGAGATCGACCCGTTCATCGCGTACGACTACGTGGGCTTCGAGCGTTTCATCGACGCGGTGCGCGCGTTCGGGGACTGGTTCTTCGAGGACGGCCTGGTGGGGTTCGGGGCGATGAGCCTGGAGCCGTTCATCTATCTGTTCGTTGATGAGCACAAGGTGGTGACGCTGCGGGTGGAGCCGACGATGCGGGAGAAGGTCGAGCGGCTGCTGCGGGCGTTCGACCTGGCCCCGCTGGAGGAGGTGCGCTCGGCGGACAGCGCCGCCCACGAGCACCGGGGGGTGCTGCTGGCCGGGGCCGACCAGCCGGACCTGCTGGTCGCCGACGAGATTGTCGAGCGGCTGAAGGAATCCTGGCTGCTGGAGCTGAACGTCAACGGGGAATCGAACGTCGATGACGAGGGGCGTGAGTTGGGGATCACGGCGTGGCGCTGCCTGGTGCGGTGCTCCGAGCAGGAGGACGCTCCGCTGAAGTACGCCGAGGCGTTGCTGACGGCGCGCTGTCTGGACGAGGCGGAGCAGATGGCGGAGGACGCGGTGATGAGCGAGCGCGCGGACAAGAAGGTGCCGTGGTTTGAGTTGGAAGTGGTGTCGGCGGACCGGGTGACGCCGGAGACCTTCGGGCAGATGCTGGGGGAGAAGCCGGCGCCGACGAAGTTCGAGACCAGCGAGATCAAGGCGCTGAGATGGCTGGAGACGGTGGACGAATCGAGCGGGAGCGGGTGAGGTGGCGGGTTGCTGGATGTTGCGGCAGGTTGACGGGGGGTCCGGGGGTTGGGGGGTCCGGGGGGTTGGGGGGTTGGGGGCGAGGGTCTTGGCCGTTTGGCCTTGAGCCTCGGGAATGACGGGTTGACCCGACGCGTGGTCGGAGCCCGTGTTGGTGCCGGTGCTCTTTCTTGCTGGTGTTTGTCCCTTCGTTTGCTGACATTGGTTGAACCCGCCATGACGACCCATCCCCGACCGCTCACGCTGCTCGCCGTCTCGCTGCTCGCTGTGGCGGGCTGTTCGTCTTCGACCCCGGCGTCGCGCCCGGAGGCTTCGGAGACCGGGGCACGGACGCGTCCCGACACCGCCGCTTCGGCTCCCGTCGCGGCGGCTCCGGCGGCGGGAGGGACGGAGGCGGCGCCGGCGAAGGACACCCTGCAGGCGATCAACAAGAGCGCCACGGAAGAGGTGACCCTGCGCGACCCCAAGACGGGGCGCGATGTCGTCCAGGTCAAGACAAGCGACATGGACCTAGTCGCAGGTGGCGTGCTCTGGCAGGTCAAGGTCGGCCCCGAAGCCTTGACGAACTTGGACAGTTTCCGGGTGTGGTTGAAGGTAGCCGTCGAGCACGCCCGGAAGACCGACCAGAAGGTGGGGCTGATGCTTGACCCGCAAGCCAAGGCCACGTTCGACGCCA
>CAZDYM010000053.1:1959-11150 GCA_964509325.1 uncultured Phycisphaeraceae bacterium | reverse complement strand
GGGATGGCCGCGAGGTTGGCCCCCGTGGAACCGGTGCCGTGGACCTCACGGATGCGCGGGCTCGGCGGCGTTAGGCCGCCCCACAGCCACGCGAAGGCGCCGACGATCAGCGTCGGCACCAGCACCGCGAGGAGCGTGGCCGCCAGCGTGCGCCCGCGCTGCTCGCGCCTCCCCACCAGCCACGCCAACAGCCCCGCGGCCAGCACCGGACCGCACACCCACAGGTGGACCTGGCGCACCATCACGGCGGCGCCGGCCCACACGCCGCACTTCATCGCTCCGCAGCCGCACGAGAGCACCAGCGCCGTCGCCAGCGCGCCCAGCGCCAGGAACCACCCCGCGTTGTCCGTGGTCAGCCAGATCGAGGCCCCCAGCACATACTGGTTCAACGCCAGCGGCAGGCACAGCGCCAGCGCCGCCCACCACGGCGCGAACCGCGACGCGATGAAGTACGCCACCATCAGAAGGCCCGTCGAGAGCAGCGCGTTGAGCAGTTGCAGCGGCATCAGGTCGCGCAGGAAGTCACGCCACCGGGCGGCCTGCTCGTCGGTGAGGCTGACGGCGGGGAACTCCGCGGTCGGCCCCGGGCCCACCGGCGCGACCGGCTGCTCGCTCCACCGCGCGTGCGCCCCCGTCAGCCGCCACAGCCCCGCCATCACATAGTGGTACCCCGGCGTGGTCGCCGAGTCGTACTTCGAGACGTCCGGCGTCGGGAACCCCGCCGCGAAGGCGCGGACCACCGGGACGTGGTAGTTGATCTGATCGGCGGACTCGCCCGTCCCCACCCGCCCCCAGCCGATGATTGAAGCACACAGCGCGAAGAACGCCACGCAGAGCGCCGTCCCGCCGAGCAGCCGGTGATTGGTTTGGCGGTTTTGGCCTGTCGGGCTCATGATGGCCTCCTTCTCGGACGATACCATCGCGTCGCATGAGCGGACCAGGCCCGATCGGCGCGGTCATGAGAATGATGCACCGACCGGTGTACGCGGCCCGCCTGCGCGCCCTGGTTTCCGCCATCTCCGCCCACCTGAAAGAGGGCGACCGGGTCCTTGATGTCGGCTGCGGCAACGGGACCCTCGGGCGGGCCCTGATGGACTCGCCGGAGTCTCCCAGGGGCGTCGTCGTCGAGGGCCTTGAACGCTTCAAGCGGGGGGGCGAACCCATCCCCGTCCACGCGTACGACGGCGCCGCCATGCCGCTGGGGGACGGCTCGTACGACGCCGTCATCGTCGCCGACGTGCTCCACCACGAACAGGACGAGCTGCGTCTGCTCCGCGAGTGCGTCCGCGTGTCGCGACGCCTGGTCATCATCAAGGACCACGTCGTGCAGGGCCCGCTGGCCCGGCAGCGCATCAGCCTCATCGACTGGGCGGCGAACGCCCCCTACGGCGTGAAGTGCCTGTTCCGATACCACACCCCCGAGGGCTGGAGCGAGGTGACCCGAACCCTGGGCTTGAGAGTGCGGGAGGAGAAACGGTCGATGAACCTGTACCCGCCGGGGGTGAACCTGATGTTCGGGCGCGGGCTGCAGTACTTCGCGGTGCTGGAGAAGCAGGCATGAGGGCGGGCGCGGAGCATTGATGAGAACCAGAGGCGAGAAACGAGTGGCGAGAATCGGTCCGACGACCAGCGCTTCGATCCCGGCACATCGCGCGTAGCGCACCGCGCGCCGCGCGTCACAGCCCAGAGACCATCCCCTGCCCCGTCACCCTCCCATCCTCCTCTCCCTTTTCCGATTGGCTCGCCCCTGGCAATGGGGGAAGAGCGCCTTCGTGCTGGTTGGGCCGTTCTACGGCTACCGGCTGCTCACCGCCGCGCCGCCGGACGGCGCGGGCCGCGCGCCCGAGCACGTGATCACCGCGGCCCTGGTGGCGGCGGCGGCGTTCGCGCTGGTTTCTTCGGGCTGCTATGTCGTCAACGACGTCCAGGACGCCGCGGCTGATCGGCTGCACCCGCGAAAGAGGAGCCGCCCGATCGCCGCCGGTCATGTGTCGGTCTCGACCGCGTGGGGGTTCGCCCTGGTGCTCTTCGCCGCCGGGGCCGCCTGCGTGACGGCTCTGGAAAGCAACGTCCGTGTCGTCGTCGGGCTGTGCCTGTCGCTCTACGCCGCCAACGTGCTGACGTATTCGGCCTACCTGAAGCACCGCATCATCGCCGACGTGATGAGCCTGTCTTTGGGCTTCGTTCTGCGGATGCTGGGCGGGTGCGCCGCGGTCGCCATCAGCCCCACCTCGTGGCTGCTGAACGTCACCCTGTTCCTCTCGATGTTCCTGGCCTTCGGCAAGCGCCTGGGAGAACGCCGCACCCTCGCCGGCACCGAGGGCGACGCCGGGGCCCACCGCCCCGTCCAACTCCTCTACACCGACACCTTGCTGCAGATGATGGTCGTTGTGACCGCCGTCATCACCCTCATGACCTACGCCCTGTATCTCAACGACCACTCCCCCGGGGGCGAGGTCGGCCGCACCACGCTGCCCGTCCTCTGGCTCACCGTCCTGCCAGCCACCTACGGCCTGCTTCGCTGCATCGTGCTGCTGGAAAAGGGCCGATACGACGACCCGACTGAAGTGGCCCGTCGCGACCGCGGCGTGCAGGTCGCCGGGCTCGTCTTTGTCGGCCTTACTGTTTGGGCGGTGTTTGGGGGCTGAAGCCGGCCGCGCGGACCGGGTGCCCCACGTCCGGCGTCGGCTACGCTGGCCGCATGGTCAACATCCGCGTCCGCTACGCCGGCAATAAGAAGTGCGACCTCGAGCACCCCGAGGGCGCGACGCTGCGGACCGACGCGCCCAAGGACATCGGGGGCGAAGCGTCGGCGTTCAGCCCGACGGACCTCGTCGCCGCGGGGCTGGCTTCGTGCATCCTCACCACCATGGCGATGTTCGCCGAGCGGCACGGGATCGACCTGACCGGGGCCAAGGCCAGCGTCGAGAAGCACATGACCACCCCGCCCGCACCCCGCCGCCTCGCCCGCCTGCCGGTCACGGTGCGGCTGCCCGCCTCGGTGCCCGTCGAGATGCGGGAACGATTGGAGCGCGTCGGCCACACCTGCCCGGTTCACGCCAGCCTGCACCCGGAGGTCGAGGCTCCGATTGTGTTTGTGTATGGGTGAGCGGACGGGATTCGGGTGTCGGGGTTCTGGGTTCGGCTCGGGCATCGCCTAGGGCGTGGATAGGCCCGGACACATCAGAACCCCGAGCCCCGATAACCGGACCCAGTCGCATCCTCCCAATCGCGGCCCCGGTTCCGTCTGTCGCGGGCGTGCTACGCTCAAATGGGCAAGAAAACTCCGTTGGACGGCGTGAGTCGTCCGATCCTTAGTGAGGCCATGCAGACCGAGACGCGCGACGAAGAACTGTTCATTGGGGTCGATGCTGAGCACATCGACCACGCCCGCGCGGCCCTCTCGCGCCGCGCGATCATCGAGCGCGCCCTGATCGGCCTCGCCCTCACCGGCGGCGTGGCCGCGTTGCTTTCCGGTTGCGGGAGTTCGAGAAAGACCAACGCGCCGGGCTCGACCGCCGCCCTGCCGAACCCCAGGTGGCCCATCGAGGATGTCGGCGCCGAGCAGCGCCGCCCCACCCCGAGCGCCTTCCCGCGCCAGAACGTAGTCCCCCCGCCCCCCGACCTCGCCGGCATGGGCGTCATCCCCAGGTCCGAGTGGGCCCGCGGCGCCCCAATCCGCGGGCGGATGAACCTCGCCGACCGGCCCTTCAACCGCATCACCGTCCACCACGACGGCATCGACGCCTTCACCAGCACCTCGCGCGAGGCCGCCGCACGCCGCGTCGAGCAGATCCGCCAGTCGCACCTCAACCGAAGGGGCGAACCCTTCGGCGACATCGGCTACCACTACTTGATCGACCCCGCCGGGCGCGTCTGGCAGGGGCGTGATACCTCGTGGCAGGGCGCCCACGTGGCCCGGCAGAACGAGGGCAACCTGGGCATCTGTGTGCTGGGCAACTACAACCGTCAATCCCCCAACCGCGCCCAGTGCGCCGCCGTCGACCGCTTCGTGAAGGCCCAGATGTCGCGTTACGGCGTGGGGATCAACAACGTGTTCGTCCACCGCGAACTGGCCCAGACCGAGTGCCCGGGCTCGTCCCTGAAGGCCTACATGGACGCCACACGACGGCGCGGGATGTCGGCGACCGCGTGAGGCCGGCCCTCGAAGGGACTCATCTCTTCAGTCCTCGTCCGCCCGCTCGGCGTCCCCGCGCTCCTCGCGCCACTTCATCTGGATCGCCTCCAGGATCTTCTCGTTCACCGGGTGACCCGGCCGCTCCGCGAAGCCCGGCAGTGCTTTCACCATCTCACGCAGCTCCGTGAAACGCACGGACAGCGGGTCGCGCGACGGGTGAGCGTCCGCGAGTTCCTCGGCGATCCGGTCGACATCGAGCCAGTGAAAGGAATCAGAAGGCATCGGGGATCAGGCAGCGGGCGCCGGTGTTGAAAGAGCAACGCGTGCCCGGTCCCTGGCGCCTTCGTGCTAGTGCGGCACTTCCTTCACCGCGTTCCGATTCCACGCCGGCACCCGCACCACGATCGGACCGTCGCCCCTGATCGTGCACTGGCACGACAGGCGGCTGTTGCGCTGCAGGCCGGGAGCCTCCTCCACACGGTCCTCCTCCGCCTCGTGCGATGGCGACAGGTGCTCCATCCCCTTCTCGATGTAGACGTGGCACGTCGAGCACGCGCACACCCCGCCGCAGGCGTGCTCGATGTTGACCCCGCCTTCCACCGCCACTTCGAGCAGGTGCTCCCCTTTGGCGGCCATCATGTGCCACTCGGTCTTCTCCGTGCCGGTGAGGCCCTCGGGGTCCTCGAGCAGGAACGTGACGGGGACGGTCTCCGGGCCGTGGTCGTGGTTGGAGTGGCGCAGGTGCATGCGGGGGAACTTTAGGGCGCACGGATGCCCCGGGCCGTGTCGGGCGGCGCCTTCGGACTCGGCCCGGACGCGGGCGTGGCTTTGCTGTTTGGCCGCTTTGCTGCTTTACTACTCGGCTCGACGTGTCCCTCACCCTCTCCATCGTCGCCCCCGCTCACAACGAGCAGGACAACATCGACCGCTTGGTCGAGGAAGTCGGCCGCGCCGCCGCCGTCACCGCCGAGGCCCTCGGCGGCTCCGCCACGGATTTCGAGTTCGTCATCGTCGACGACGGCTCGACCGACCGCACCCGTGCCCGCATCGCCGCGCTCATGCCGACCAGGCCCTGGCTCCGCTGCGTGGCCATGACCAACACCCCGCCGGGCAAGGGCAACGGTCAATCGGCCGCGTTCCACGCCGGTTTCCGCGCCGCCCGGGGCGCCTGGGTGGGCGTCCTCGACGCCGATCTGCAGAACGACCCGGCGGACTACGTCGCCATGGCCCACCTGCTGCTCCGAGAGAACGCCGACATGGTGCAGGGCGACCGCTCCCGCAACCGCAACGACAACATCATCCGGCGCGTCGGCTCGTGGGTCGGGCGCCTGTTCCGAGGGTGGATCCTCGGCGACACCATCCGCGACACCGGCTGCTCGCTCCGCCTCATGCGCCGCGAGATCGCCGTGCGCCTGCCGCTGGAGTTCCGCGGCGTGCACCGCTTCATCCCCGTCTCGGCGCGGCACATGGGCTACAAGGTGCTCGAGATGCCCGTCAGCCACCGCCCGCGCGTGGCCGGTGAAACCAAGTACGGCATGGGCGTGCTCACCCGCGCGATCCCCGGCCTGGTGGACTGCTTCGCGGTGCGCTGGATGAGCAACCGCCGCCGACCCGTCACCAGCGTCGAGATCACCCCCGACGGAGCCACGCCGTGAAGTGGGAACCCGCGGCGGCGATGGTCGCGGTGGTCGCGCTGGGCGCCTGGCTCGTCTGGGGACCCCCACGCGTCGGCGGCGTGCAACTGCGAGAAGGCGCTCGACTCGTCGAGGCCCAGGTCGGGGACGTCCGCGGCGTGATCGAGGTCCTCAACCCGCCCGGCGGGCCCGCCGACGGAACCGACGACACCACCTTCCGCATCGTCACCCGCGACGGCCAGGCCGGGGACATCCTCACCAAGCAGGAGTTCGCCAGAGTCGTCGGCCCCGACGCCGCCGAACGGCTCGCGGCCAAGCCGGGCAACCCCCTCTTCAAACTCCTGAAGATCACCAGTTGGACCAATGTCCTCTGGGTGCTGCTGGGCCTGGGCGGGCAACTGCTCTTCTCCGCCCGCATGCTGCTGCAGTGGATCGCCAGCGAACGCTCCGGGAAGAACGTCATCACCGTTGGCTTCTGGTGGATCAGCCTCGTCGCCGGCATGATTCTCTTCACGTACTTCGCGTGGCGTCAGGACATCGTCGGCGTGCTGGGGCAGAGCACCGGGCTGGTGGTCTACGCCCGGAACGTCAAGCTCCACTACAAGAACGCCAAGCGCGCCGCCCGGCGCGCCGCCGCCGGAACCCTCGCGGCGCCTCGTTCAGAAACGTCACGCGCCCCGACCACCACCCCTGCGGACGAGGATCCCGCCGACCCGCGCGACGACCCGGACCCGTCCGCCGTGCCGATGGTCGAGATGCCCAAAGACTCCGATCGCCTTTCGCCCAGTGGGTGATGCTCGCCGCCCCACGCGTTCCGCCCCTCGCCTCCCAACCCGCCCGACCGATCTGTCGTGCCTGCAGGTGCAACCTCCGGCGTCCGATTCGGAACAACTCCGACGGCGGCGCGTCCCGCGCGCGTCTCGGTGGTGGGCGCCCGCACCGGTGCCATTCACGCTCACGCCGGAATCATCAGGGGCCGTCGAACACGCAGCAACGCCGAAGGGAGCCGGGCCATGGCGAACACCACCGCGCCGATGATCCCAGTCCAGCCGCCCCCCCGCGTCGGCGTGCCGGGGCGCCCGCCCGCTCTCGGCGGCACCCACGCACCACAGCCGAGCAGCCCCCCGAGCATCGGGCGCGGTAAGGTGCCACGCCGACCGATGGTCAACCCGAAGAAGGCCAAGCACCGCCCCCTGCGCCTCCGCACCCTCGCCGACCTCGAGCGAGAGGCGGACCGCCTTGCCTCCCTCGAACGCGCCGGTCGCCTCATGCACACCGGCAACTGGACGCTCGGGCAGATCCTCGGCCATCTCGCCGCGTGGATCGACTTCTTCTACACGGGCTTCCCGCTTCCCAAACCGCCGCGGCTCATGCGCCTCGTCATGCCGCTGTTCAAGAGCCGGTTCCTCAACACCCCGATGCCTAGGGGCGTCCGCATCCCCAAGGTCACCGAAGGAACCCTCGGCACCGAGCCGCTCACCACCGAGCAGGGCCTCGTCAAGTTCAAGGCCGCCCTGGGCCGACTGAAGGCCGGCGACGTGCCGCGATACCCCAGCCCCCTGCTCGGCCCCATGACCCTCGACGAAGTCACCCGGCTCACGCTCCGACACGCCGAACTGCACCTGGGCTACTGCGACGGGTAACGGGAGCGTGCCCGGGAAGCAGGGCCCGGAAGCCGGGGTCCAGGGTTCAGGGTGCGCCGCGCACGGCGAACAGAACACGGAACACCGGGCACCGAGCACACGCGCTCAAAGACACGGCGCGCGTCGCCGACACTCCTTCGGTTGACCGCTCGCTCACTCGACACCTTCGCGCCCCTTACCATCGGCGCGTGACGCCACGCGGTACCGGCCCTTTCCAGCCCGAGAGCAGCGACGACCCCACGCACCCGCTGCGGGCACGCCTGTTCACCGCCTGGGCCGACTTCGTCACCGACAGGCCCCTGGCCGTCCTCATCGCGTGCCTCCTGCTCGCCGCGGCGTCCGTCGCGTACAGCGTCCGCACGCTCGAGTTCCGCTCCGACCGCAGCGAACTGGTCGACCCCTCCCTCCCCTTCCAGCAGCGCTACCGAGACTTCCGCGACCGCTTCCCAAGGTGGGACGACGCCGTGGTCGTCGTCGACCTCGCTTCCGGCGACACCCCCGGCGCGGCGGACGCCTTCATCAGCGCCCTCGAACTCCGCCTGCTCGCGGACCCCGAACGCTTCAGCGCCGTCACCGCCGGATTCACCCCCGACGAGACGCCGCCAGCCCTGCTGCTCACCGAGCCGCTGGACCGCGTCACCGCCCACGTCGCCCAGATGAAACGAGCCACGGTCGTCGTCACCTCGCCGAACCTCGACAACCTGCTGCGGTTTTCGCTGCTCGGCGGCGTCAGCCTCGATCAGGCCCAGCGCGACCAGGTCCGAGCCCTGCTCGAACGCGCCCTCGCCGCCGCGAAGGGTGAACGCCACGACGTGCTCGGCCTCGACCAGTCCATGCGCCGCCTGGTCCGCCCCGGGGGCGCCCTCGCCAGCGTGCTGGTCGCGCTGCGCGAGAAGGACACCGACGAGCAGAAGATCGCCTCCATCTCCGCCCTCCGCGCCCACCTCCGCGCTCTGCAAGACCGGCCCGAGTTCTCGGGCGTCAAAGCCGGCGTCACCGGCGTGCCCGTCATCGAGGCCGACGAGACCGCCCAATCCACACGCGACGGCGAACGCGCCGGCATCCTCTCGCTCGCCGCCATTGTCGCGCTCATGCTCGTCGCGTACCGCGGCGTCGTCGTGCCCCTCATGGCCACGCTCGCCCTGCTCATCGGCGTCGCCTGGGCCTTCGCCTGGGCCGCCCTCGCCGTCGGCCACCTGCAACTCCTGAGCGTCACCTTCGCCGCCATGCTCATGGGCCTGGGCATCGACGTCGCCATCCACCTCATCGCACGCCTCGAACTGGCCCACCCATCTCACGACGACCTGCGCGGCGCCGTCGCCGCGGTGTTCCGGGGCGTGGGCCCGGGCATCGTGACCGCCAGCATCACCGTCGCCGCGGGCGCCGGGGCGATGGCCCTCACCCCTTTCGCGGGCGTCGCCGAGATGGGCGTCATCGCCGCCGGCGGCATCCTGCTCTGCACCGCCGCCATCATGAGCGCCCTGCCCGCCATGCTCATGCTCCTCAAAGACCCGGCGAAGCGCCTCCGCGCCCGCGTCGGCGGCGAGTCACGCCCCTTCCTGGGCGCCTTCGGGCGCGTCCTGCACGCCAGACCATCGCTCGTGATCGCGCTCGCCGCGGGCGCCGCCGCCGGCGCCACCGCCCTCGCCACCCGCGTCGGCTACGACACCGACCTGCAGAACCTGATGCCCGGCGGCACCGAGAGCGTCGAGTGGCAACGACGCCTCGAACGCGACGACGACCGCAGCGTCTGGCACGCCGTCGTCCTCGCCAAGG
>CAZDYM010000053.1:0-1910 GCA_964509325.1 uncultured Phycisphaeraceae bacterium | reverse complement strand
CGAAGTCGGCGCGGTCGCCGGCGCCGGGATGCTCTTTCAGACCGACGAGGAACTCGACGCCAAGCGGGCAATCCTGCGCACCCTGCCCGACGAGACGTTCTATCACGACGCCATCCGCAACGACGCCGAGCCCTCCCCGTCGCAGCTCCGCGCGGTCTGCGACGCCCTCGCCCGGACCTTCGAGAAGGCCGACCCGGGCCTCGCCGCCGCCGCGAGCCGGCTCGCGATGCAGACCGACGACGCCCTGCTCGTCACCCAGAACGCCTACCGCGCCGACCGCGAGAGACTCGCCTCCATGTTGATCAGCCTGCGGGACACGGCCCCCCTCAGCCCCGACCAACTGCCCCGGGCCCTCCGCGACACGATGATCGCGCCCGACGGCTCGCTGCTGCTCCGCGTCTACCCGCGCGAAAGCCCGCCCCCCTCCGACCCGTCCTCCGCCGACCCATCCCCCGCGCCCACGAGCAAAGCACCCCGCGGCGTGCTCGCGCCTGAGCGCCTCGACCCCTTCGCCTCCGCCGTGCTCGCCGCCGCCCCAAACGCCACCGGACCCAGCATCCAGATCTACGAATCCACCCGCCTCATCACGGCCGCCTACCGCGACGCCGCCATCTACGCCCTCATCGCCATCACCATCATCCTACTCATCGACTTCCGCAGCCTCGCCGACACCCTCTGCGCCCTGCTCCCCGTCTCCCTCGGCGCCGCCCTCATGCTCGCCGTCATGGCCCTCGCCGGCATGGCGCTCAACCTCGCCAACCTCATCGTCATGCCGCTGATCGTCGGCATCGGGGTGGGCTGCGGCGTCCACGCCGTGAGACGCTGGCGCTTGCAACCACACGACCCACCACCGGGCTTGGCCGGCGGCAGCGGCCGCGCCATCACCCTGACCACCCTCACCACCGTGCTGGGCTTCGCCGCCCTCATCCCGGGCGAACACCTGGGCATCAAGTCCCTCGGCATCGTGATGAGCCTGGGACTGTTGATGGTGTGGGGGGTGACGGTGCTCGTCTTGCCGGGGGTGCTTGCGGCGCGGGGTCCGCTTCGGAACACGCCGGTATGACTCCGCGACAACCAACCTGATGAACAACGCGGACAGAAGCCTGATCGCCCAAGAAAAACGCCCGCCAAGGGGCGGGCGTGCAGAGATCCAAACACAATCCGTCCAGCCTCAACGCTTCGAGAACTGGAACCGTCGGCGGGCGCCCGCCTGGCCGTACTTCTTCCGCTCCACCTTCCGGGGGTCGCGGGTCAGGAAGCCGGCGTCACGCAGCGCAGCCTCCAGCGTCGGGTCGTACCCCTTCAACGCCCGGCTGACCCCCAGACGGATCGCGCCCGCCTGGCCCATGAACCCGCCGCCGTTGCACCGGCAGATCACGTCCATCTTCCCCTCCAGACCGCTGATCTTCAGCGGCGCCACGCAGTCGTTCCGGTCGCGGGTCTCCGAGAAATACTCGTTGATCTGCTTGGTCCGCTTGCGGCTGCAGGTGATGATGAACTGACCGGTCCCGGGCTTGATGCGCACCCGCGCCACCGCCGTCTTGCGACGACCCGTCCCCCACCACCAGCCGAAGCGGTCTGGGGGAAGGGCCTGCTTGACAACCGGGGCGGCGGCGGGGGACAAGGGGGCGGTCGCGGTGGGGGTGAGTTCGTTCATTGGGGAAAAGTGGGGTTCGCGAGTGGCGATGCACAGTGGCCGGTGGATGAGCGGTCGGGGAACGTCGCGCCGTCTTACAGGGACTTCTCGTGGATCGGCAGCACGGCGGGCTGCTGGGCGCCGTGCGGGTGGTCGGCGCCCTTGTACACCTTCAGTTTCGTGATCATCTGCCGACCCAGCCGCCCCTTCGGCAGCATGCGCTTCACCGCTTCCTCGATCACGAACTCCGGCTTCTTGTCCAGCAGCTGCTGGT
>CAZDYM010000052.1:0-11292 GCA_964509325.1 uncultured Phycisphaeraceae bacterium | reverse complement strand
ACCGAATCGCCGCTCACCGTCAAGCCCTTTCTCGCTGGCATGACGCGGGCGCAGCTCATGACGGTCATGCTGGGCGGGTTCGCCAACATCGCCGGCAGCGTGCTCGGCGCGTTTGTCATGATGCTCGGCGGCGACGACGACGCCCAGCGCACCCTCTTCGCCAAGCACCTGATGTGTTCGAGCGTGCTGAGCGCACCCGCCGCGTTCGTCATCGCCCGCATCATCCTGCCCGAGACCGAGACGCCACCCCCCGAGGACGCACGCACGCTGATGGCCGGCGTGCCCACCGATGAGAAGCCGACGAACCTCTTCGACGCCGCGGCGATCGGGGCGACCGACGGCCTCAAACTCGCGGCCAACGTCGCGGGCATGCTCATCGCGTTCGTCTCGCTGCTCGCCGTCATCAACTGGATGATCGGCGGCATCGGCGCGGTGCTCGGCGCGCCCGACCTCTCGCTGCAGATGATCCTGGGCTGGCTGCTCGCCCCGTTGGCGTGGACGATGGGCATCCCCTGGGGCGAGTGCCACGTCGTGGGCGGGCTGATCGGGCAGAAGATCGTGCTGACCGAGTTCGTGGCGTACACCAACCTCGCGCAGATCATGCACCCGACTGCTCTGCCCCCCGCGGGTGCCGACGGCTTGCCGCCGGCGCCGGGGCTGTCGGATCGCACGGCGCAGATCACCGCCTACGCGCTGTGCGGGTTCTCCAACTTCGCGTCGATCGCCATCCAGATCGGCGGCCTGAGCGTCATGGCGCCGTCACGCCGGCGGGACTTTTCGCGGCTCGCGCTCCGCGCCATGTTGGGCGGGGCGCTGGCCACGCAGATGACCGCGTGCGTCGCGAGCCTGTTCATCTGACCGAACCGCGCGCGGAACACTCAGCCCTTCGACACCGGCGCCAGCACGGCGATCCGCGTCTGATCGCTCACCACCACCCCGCCCGGCTTCTCGACCGTCACCGCGAAGGCCTGCGGGTCGGACACCTTGATGGCGGCCCTGATCGGGACTTCCACCTCGCCCGCGGCGTTGAGGCGGGCCTGCGCGATGTCGAACACCCCGCCGTCGATCGGGTGCTTCTGGTTCTTGTCGAAGATCCAGAGCTGGTACTGGAACTGGGCGGGGTCGTTCGCGGCGAGACCCTTGAACACCATCCAGCCCTGCTGCAGTTCGTTGTTCCAGATGACGCGGCCGGCGCACTTTTCCTGACAGGTGGCGTCCGGCAACGGCTTCCAGTCAATCTGGAGCGTGTCCGCGCGGGCAAGGACGGATTCGATGATGATCGAGCCGCTCCGCCCAGTCGAAGCTCCGGAGCCCACCGTCAGGCCGGGGCCGCTCGGTCCAGCCGCTGGACGGGACATCCACACGCTGCCCGCGACCGCGAGGCAGGCGGCGGCGGCCAGCCAGCCCATCCACGCCCCGGTTCCTGCCCCACCCCATCCCCCTCCCCCGCTCCCGCCCACGCCCACGGACCCGGCTCGGAACGCGACGGACTCCGCCAAGCGCGGAGCGAGCGGAACATCGTCCGCGCCGCGGGCGAGTTGCAGAGTGGGTGCCGCGGACCGGGTCGCGTCGGCCGGCGGGGCGACGCCCGTCGTGAACCGCTGGGCCTCGGCCGAGATCGACGCCATCAACGCCGCCGGCATGGGCTCGAGCGACGACGCCCCGCCGACTTGCCCGAGGAAGGCCAGGTCGGCGGCGGCGGCGGCGAGCTCCATCGGCTCCAAATCCGACGCGTCCTGCGAAGCGTCGAGCAGCGCGGCGAGTTCGCGCTGTTCAGGAGCTTCCAACCCCAGCGTGGCCTGATCGGCCAGCAGGGACAGGAGGCGGTCGTTCTCGGACGTCGAATGGTTCATGTGGCAGGGGTCCCCCGAGGGGACTTCGTTCCCAGTCCGTCGAGCGATTCACGGAGGCGGATCAAGCCGCGCCGCGCGTGGGTCTTGACGGTTCCGAGCGGCATTTTCAGGGCCGAGGCGATCTTCTCGTGAGACAGGCCGTGGAAGATGGACAGGCGCAGCACCCGCTGCTGGTCCAGGCTGAGGTTTTCGAGTTCCTTGATGGCGCGGCGGGCATCCTCACCGAGTTCGAGGCGCGTCCCCTGATCGGAGCGTGAGGCGGGAGCGTCGGATGTCCCGCTCCCCGCGGCCCCCGATGCCCCGGCCGACCGGGACACGTCGTCATCCCGGACGGATTCCATCCTGGGGACCCGCCCCAGCCGGCGGCGACGGTCGATCAGACGCCGACGCGCCACCATCGCCACGAACGTCACCTCGCTGGCGACGTTGGGATCGAAGCGGGCGGCGGAGCGCCACAGGTCAATGAAGATCTCGTGGACGGCGTCCTCGGCGTCGGGGTCGTTGGACGCCAGCCTTCGCGCCAGGCTCCACACCAACGCCGAATACCGTTGGATGAACTCCTGGACGGCGGCCTGGTCGCCGCGGGCGATGCGCGGCAGGAGCTCGCCCCCGCCCGCGAGGGCGGGCGCCGGAGCGGCGGCGGGGAGTTGGGCGGAGCCGACATGGGCCATCGCGGGAGGCGTGATGGTAGCGAAATCGGGCGGGACATGCGAAGCGCACGGCGGCGGAGTGACGCCGCCCACGTCGAACACCGCGAACCGGGTGCGGGCGGCGCGCGGTCGCCCGCGCACGGCCCCCTCGTTGATGATTGAACCCGCTCCCTTCCGGTCCCTGTTCCGTCCGGCGGCGACTCACAGCACCACGCACTGACCCTCCTCGATCCGCTTGGGCAGGCGTGAAGGATCGAGGTCTTCCGGTCCCATCGCCGTCGTCGGCGGCAGTTCGATCGTGCACTTGCAGTTGCCGTGCTCGTCCCGCGGAACCTTGACGCCCGCCTTCTCGAGCCACCGGGCCGCTCGCTCGGTCTGGATGCGTCGGCACGTCTCCGGGCTGTCGTTTCCCTCGGCGTTCTTGATCGGGGCGAACTCGTCGATCCGGTCGGTCTCGTACACGATGCTGCTGCGGGCCATCGGGATGGCGTCGAAGACGAAGGTTTCGAGTTTGATCCCGTTGGGCTTGGCGGGGTTGACCGGTTCGCCGGTGCCGAGGTCGATGTGGGGGACCTTCTTCTCGGCGCGGTGGAAGGGGAGCCTGAAGCCGCCCGGGCCGCCGCCGGAGGAGCCGCGGCCCTCGTTGTTCAGCCGGGCGATGAACTCGACGCTCATCATGTGGATGGCGATCGAGCCGGCGTTGTACCGGACGGTGTGGTCCGGGTTGCGCGCTTCGGCGAGGTGCTTGGGCAGATCGGAGTACTCGACCACGCTGATCTTGCCCTTGGACTTGACGAACACGCCGACCTTCTCGCCGGGGTCGGTCTTGGCGACCATCTTGCTGGACATCTCGGCGGACGAGTCCGGCGCGAAGGCGTGCAGGCCGATGAAGACCGGGTCGATGACGCGGGCCAGCGGGTTGTCGATCTGGACATAGGAGAGGTGCTCGACGCCGCGGGCCCGCATGTCGTTGACGGCGCCGGAGTTCCACAGCGCCCGGAGCGACCCGCCGTGCCCGTCGGGGTTGGTGGCGATCTCGCCCTTGCCGGCGAGCAGCACCCGCCCGGTGGCCATGTCGAACGAGGGCATGACGCCCTGGCTGAAGAACATGATGTCGCGCGGGTTCAGGCCGCAGAAGTCGTTCCGGTTGAAGAAGTCGATGGTCGCCGCGTGGTTGATCGGGCTGGTCATGATGTACCAGGGGATGGTGCGCCCGTAGCGTTTCTGGGCGGCGACGATCCAGTCGGCGAGGCAGTGGAACAGGGGCTTGTTGGTGACGGCGCCGCCGGGGTACGCGCCCTTGGGCCCGTCGTGCCCGAGGCGGGTGCCCTGCCCGCCGGCGACGGTGAAGGCGGCGATCTTGCCCTGGCGCAGCAGGTCCTCGCCCATGGTCTCGTACTTGCTCTTGTTCCAGCCGCGACCCGGCGCGGTGTGATCGCGCGGGTAGTAGGGGGCGGGTTCGAGGTCCTCGGGGCTGATCTCCGAGGCGGGCTTGCTCGTGACGTACGTCTTGACGAGCCCCGGCACGGCGTCCCAGTCGATCGACCGAACCTGTCCGAGCAGCGCCCGGCGGGCGTCGTCGTTCAGGGCGTCGAAGTACTTCAGCACGTGCGCCTGGCCGGCGGCCTCGAGCGTGCGGACAACGTCATGCGGGGCGGCGACGGCCTGGCTCATGGTGTCGGGTCCTCGGTCGGTCAAAGGGCGGGTTCAACTCCGCGGACTCGGCGGTGAGACCCCCTTGTCCCAAACTCACGCCCCCGGGTCCAGCGGCGTGGTCCACTTGTCCTCCTGGTGGCGCACGATCATCCCGGTCGCCACGTAGATCACCTGTTCCGCGACGTTGGTGCAGTGGTCCGCCATGCGGGCCAGGCTGTGGGCGATGCGCCCCAGCGCGAAGGCGTAGTCCACCGTGTGGAGGCCCTTGACCAGCCCGTCCTCGATGTCGCGGAGGATGGCGGTCTTGAAGGCGTCGGTGGCGTCGTCGCTGGTGAGCACGAGCCGCGCCGCCGTCACGTCCATCTGCGCGAACGCCGCGTTGGTGTTGTGCATGATCCCGATGACGCTGTTGGCCATCACGCGGAACTTGGCCGGGATCGACAGGCCCGAGGCGCCGACCGCGTCGTACTTCTCGGCGATCACCGCCGCGAGGTCGCCGATGCGCTCGAACTCGTTGTTGACCTTCACGATCGTCAGCACCATGCGGAGGTCCTGGGCCGCGACGCCCGGGTTGCCCCATTCGTCCACCAGCAGTTGCACCGCGCCCTTCTCGATCTGGACATCGACCCGGTCGATCTCGTGGTCGCGCTGGATCACCTCGGCGGCCTTGCCGGGGCGACGCTCGAACACGGCCTCCACGGCGTCCTCGATGGACCGCTGCACCAGCCGACCCTGAGCGACCAGTTCGCCCTTCAGCGAAACAAGCCGCGTGTGGAAGGAAGTTGTCGGCTGGGCGGTGGTCACGGCGCGGGATTCTGAGACGCTCCGGTCCGGCGAGGAGCGCCCCGGGAGATGATACCACGGCGGGGGCGTCCCCCGAGCGCCGATCCCCGACCCGCCCAGCCGGCGCACGGCGCCGATCCCGGGCCATTCCCCGTTATCATCCTCACCCCGCGCGCCGGCTCGGGTGAATCGGCGCGCCCACTCAAACTCCCTCTCCCGGCTCCCCACGCCCGCGAACTCCACCATGTTCACCATCACCACCGTCCGCGCCCGCCAGGTCCTGGACTCACGCGGAAACCCCACCGTCGAGGTCGATGTCATGCTTTCCGGCGGGGCGCTCGGGCGCGCCGCGGTGCCCTCGGGCGCTTCCACCGGCGAGCACGAGGCCGTCGAACTCCGCGACGGGAAGAAGTCCGAGTGGCTCGGCAAGGGCGTCTCGAAGGCGGTGAAGAACGTCAACGACGTGATCGCGCCCGAACTCGAAGGCGTGGACGCCCGCGAGCAGGAGCGCATCGACGCCCTGATGATCGGGCTGGACGGCACCGCCAACAAGGGCAAACTCGGCGCCAACGCCATCCTCGGCGTGAGCATGGCCGCCGCGAAGGCCGCCGCCGAGCAGATGGGCCTCCCGCTGTACCGTTACCTCGGCGGCACCGGCGCCAAGACGCTGCCGGTGCCGATGCTCAACATTCTCAACGGCGGCAAGCACGCCGACAACACCGTGGACTTCCAGGAGTTCATGGTCCAGCCGTGGGGCTTCTCGAACTTCCACGACGGGCTGCGTGCGGGCGTCGAGATCTACCACGCGCTCAAGGGCGTGCTGCACGACAAGCACATGAGCACCGCGGTGGGGGACGAGGGCGGCTTCGCGCCGAACCTCAAGAGCAACGAAGAAGCGCTGCAGATCATCGAGCAGGCGGTGAAGAAGTCCGGTTACAAGTGGGGCGAGCAGGTCTTTGTCGCGCTCGACCCCGCCACCAGCGAGTGCTGGAACGAGGCGGAGAAACTCGGCAAGAAGGGCTACTGCATGTTCAAGAGCACCAAGGAGGTGCTCAGCAGCAAGGACATGGTCGACATGTGGGCGACCTGGTGCAAGAAGTACCCCATCCGCTCCATCGAGGACGGCCTGGCGGAGAACGACTGGGACGGCTGGAAGATGCTCACCGAGAAACTCGGCGACAAAGTCCAGCTCGTCGGCGACGACCTGTTCGTGACCAACAAACAGTTCGTGCAGAAGGGGCTGGACAAGGGCTGCGGGAACGCCGTGCTCGTGAAGGTCAACCAGATCGGCACCCTCAGCGAGACGTTCGAGACCGTGAACCTCGCGTCCCGCAACCGCATGGCGGCGGTGCTGAGCCACCGCTCGGGCGAAACCGAGGACGCCACCATCGCCGACATCGCCGTGGCCACCAACTGCGGCCAGATCAAGACCGGCGCTCCGTGCCGCAGCGACCGCAACGCGAAGTACAACCAGCTGCTGCGGATCGCGGAAGAGCTGGGGGATTCGGCGCAGTACGGCGGCGTGACGTGGTGGCGGAAGTGAGCATCGGTGCTCGAACTCAACGCCGCGGCCTGTCAGCGATCTCCAGAGGTTTCGGTCGAACTGATCGCGGCGGGCGGGAGCGGCGCACGCCGTTGACCCCTTACCGCGCCACCGCCCCGGTCATGGCGTCCAGCAGCGTCACGTCCAGCCCCGCCTCGCGGGCCCGCTGGAGGCTTTGCAGCGCCGCCTCGCGCTGGCCCAGGCCGTGCTGCAGCACCGCGACGCTCAGCCAGGCCTCCGGCGTGCGGGCCTGGCCCGCGTGCAACGCCGCGGTGTCGAGCATCCGCTGGTACACGGCCGTCCCGCCCACCCCGTCGGGGCTGGGGGGGCTGACGGCGAGGGAGCGCTCGCCGCGGTACGCCGCCGCCATCCAGCGCGTGCCCTCCAGCGCGTTGCCGCGGCCCAGTTCCACGAGCGCCATCCCGCGCTGCGCGTAGGCGTCATTCGAGTACACCGCGAGGTACCGCTGGTACAGCCGAGCGGCGTTCTCGAGGTCTCCGAGCCGCAGGTACGTCGTGCCCAGGTCACGGTCCTGCACGCTCGTCGGCGGCGGGGCCACGGGCGCGGGCGGGACCGGGGCGCTCACCACCACAGGGCGCTCGACGACAACCGGTCGATCAACGACGACGGTTCGATCAACGTAAACCGGCTCGCTCCGCACGATCACCGGAGGCGGGCAATACGCCGGCGCCACCACCACCGGCGGCGGGCAGTACACCACCGGCTTGGGCGGGCAGACTGGGGGGCGGTACACCCCCCGCGTGCCGTAGAGCGCGCCGTACGAAAGGCTCGACCCGCAGTCGCCGATCGAGATGCTGAAGCTGGAGTAGGAGCCGCGGCGCCGGTCCCCGCTGTCGCAGTCGCGGTCACGGTGACGGGGGCGGTCGTCGCACCGGTCGCGGTGGCCCGCGAAGGCCGCGTCGGGCGTGCCGGCGAGAACGGCGAAGAAAAGGGCGATACCGGTGATCCCGGAACGACGCGACGCCGAAACAGCCGCGGGCGACATGGTGAGGCACTCCTGGGGTCGCGCGCCGAAGGGCGCGCTTGTGGCCCGGACATGATAGAACCACGAATCCACGCGAAAGGTTGCAGCCTCACTGGGAATCCCTGTGGTTCGCCTCGGCGCGAGGCGCTTCAAACATCCCGCCGAGAGTTTGACCTGTTTGAAGCGGTCGTGGCGAGAGCCTCGCGGCGTTTATCGAGACCCTGGGTGCTTCTCGAGCCACCCACCGGGGGGGTTTTTCTGGACCTCGACAGACGGTTCGGATTTCGCCCGATCTACCAGGCGTATGTCCACAACGGACACCGCCAATCCGGGTTCCCCCGGACAGAGAGCGTCGCGCGGGCGGCGCTCGTTGAGTTTCGCCGCGGGCATCGCGGCGTTGTTTGTCGTACTTTGTCTGGGAGCGACATGGCACACCGCGCGGCTGGTCGCGAGGCAGGCGGAGCGCGATGCGCGGATGCGTTTCGACGCCCTTTCCAGCCGCGTGCAGGCGACGATCCTGAGGAAACTGAACCTCTTCAGTTATGGGCTGCACGGGACGCGCGGGGTGTTCGCCGCGAGCAAGTCGGTGGAGCGGGACGAGTTTCGGGCGTATGCCCAGAGCCGCGACATCGCCAACGAGTTTCGGGGAGCCTCCGGGTTCGGGTACATCGAACGCGTGGACCGGGCTGACCTGGCTTCGTTCGTCGAACGCACCCGTGCCGACGGCGCGCCGTGGTTCGCGGTGCGCGACGCGGGTGACGGCGACTGGCTGGGCGTGGTCAAGTTCCTCGAGCCGGCCGAGATCGCGGGCCCGCTTCTGGGCCGCGACCTGCTGGCCGAACCGGCCTGGCGCGAGGCCGCGGAGCGGGCCATGGTCACCGGCCGGATGTCGTCGACCCGGCCGGTGGAGATCGAGCGCGGTGATCAGGAACATGCCCGGGGCATCGGCGTGCTGCTGCCGGTCTATCGCAACGGCGCGACCACGAGAAGCGACGCCGAACGCCGCAGCGCCTGCGTGGGCTGGGTGTTCATGCCGGTGGTGGTGTCGGAGGTTCTGGACGAGGTTCTCGCGATCGCGGAAGGGCAGATCGACGCGCACGTTTTCGCCGGTGAGCCGCGCGGTGAGCACCTTCTTTACGACAGCGATCACCACCTCGCTCAGCACACAGGCGAAGTATCCGACGAGCAGTTTGAGCGAAGGCGTTATCACGAGCACCACTTGTTCGACTTCGGCGGTCGCGGCTGGACGCTGACCACCAGCACCACGCCCGCGTTCGACGCCCAGACCGAGCAAGGCGCCGGGACGTGGGTGCTGGCGGGGGGGGGCGTGACGGCGTCGCTGCTGGGGGCGCTGGCGTGGTCTCTGGCTCGGACCGCGGGGCGGGCTCAGGCGCTCGCGGACGGGATGACGGCGGACCTGCGGGCCCGGACGCAGGAGGTCGACCGGCTGGCGACGGTCGTGCGCCGGACGCAGAACGCCGCCATCATCACCGACGTGCAGCGCCGCGTCGTGTGGGTCAACGAGGGGTTCACGCGCATCACCGGGTACACGCTCGACGAGGTTCGGGGCAGGACCCCGGGCTCGATCCTGCAGTTCGAGAAAACCGACAGGTCAACCGTCGACCACATGGCCCGGTGCGTGCGTGAGGGGAAGGGGTGCCGCGTCGAGATCCTCAACCGCGGCAAGGACGGTCGAGAGTACTGGCTCGACGTGGACATCCAGCCCTTGGTCGACGAGAAGGGCGCCTTGAGCGGGTTCATGGCCATCGAGTCGGACATCACTCACCTGGTGGAGCACCGCAACCGCCTGGCGTCGATGTTCTCGGCGATGGCCGAGGGGGTCGTGGTCCAGGACGCTCAAGGGGTCATCATCGACGCGAACCCCGCGGCGGAGCGGATCCTCGGCCTGACCCGCGATCAGATGCTCGGTCGCACGTCGAGTGACCCCCGCTGGCGAGCCACCGACGAAGACGGGGCGGACCTGCCCGGCGAGCGGCACCCCATCAGCGTGAGCCTGCGGACGGGCGAGCCGGTCCGCGGTTTCGTGATGGGAATCGAGACGCCGGAGGGCGCGCGGCGATGGATCTCCGTCAGTTCCGAGGCGGTGCGGGGCGCGGACGGTTCGGTCATCTCCGCGGTCGCCAGTTTCGGCGACATCACGGCGTCGCGCCTGGACCGCGAACGCCTCCGCAGCGCCCTCGAGCAGGCCCGCGCCGCCACCCAGGCCAAGAGCGAATTCCTCGCCAACATGAGCCACGAGATCCGAACCCCCATGACCGCGATCCTGGGGTACACCGACCTGCTGCTCGAGGACGGCGACCCGCTCCGGGCGCCGGAGTCCCGCCTGGAGTACATCAACACGATCCGACGCAACGGCGAGCACCTGCTCTCCATCATCAACGACATCCTCGACATCGCCAAGATCGAGGCCGGCAAGATGACCGTCGAGTCCGTCGCCGCCAGCCCCATCCAGATCGTCGAGGACGTCGTCTCGCTCATGGGGGTGCGCGCCCGCGGAAAGAACATCGCGCTGGAGGTCGTCTACGAGACCAGCGTCCCCGAGACGATCCGTTCCGACCCCACCCGGCTCAAGCAGGTCCTCCTCAACCTCATCGGCAACGCCATCAAGTTCACCGAACTCGGCGGCGTCACCGTCCGCGTCGGGCTCGACGGCACGCACCCCGCGGGCCCGCGACTGCGCTTCGACGTCGAGGACACCGGGCTGGGCATGACGAGCGAGCAGGTCTCGCGCCTCTTCGCCGCCTTTGAACAGGCCGACGCCAGCACCACCCGAAGGTTCGGCGGCACCGGCCTCGGACTCCGCATCTCCAAGCGCCTCGCCGAGATGCTCGGGGGCGACATCACCGTCACCAGCGAGCCCGGCAAGGGCAGCGTGTTCACCGCTGTGGTGGCGACCGGCCCGCTCGACGGCGTGAAACTGATCGACCGCGAGAAGGCCTCGCTGAGCGTGCAGGAAGCCCCCGCGCCCAGGCCCGCGGCGGCCCCGCTCCGGGGCGCGCGGATTCTGCTCGCCGAGGACGGGCCCGACAACCAGCGGCTCATCTCCTTCCACCTCCGCAAGGCCGGCGCCGAGGTCCGCGTGGCGGAGAACGGGCGGGTCGCCGTGGAGGCCCTCACCGCCGACGGCACACTGGAAGGTCCGCTCGCGCACCCCGCCCCGTTTGACCTCCTGCTCACGGACATGCAGATGCCCGAGCTCGACGGCTACGGGGCCACGCGCCTGCTGCGCTCGAAGGGCTGCACCATGCCCATCGTCGCTCTGACCGCTCACGCGATGGCGGGCGACGCCGAGAAGTGCCTGCAGGCCGGCTGTGACGCCTACGCGTCCAAGCCGATCGACCGGGCGAAACTCATCGAGACCTGCCGGTCGGCGATCTGGGATCGCGTCCCGAATCCGGCCGCGAGGCCCGACGGCGCTCCCGCGTCCGCCCGCGCGTGACATCGGGCACGCGAGCGGGTGGTGTCGATCCGCGCCCCATCGGACGGCGGGGGGGGGCCCTGCAGGTTCACACCGCGCTGGGTACCATCTTCACCCCCGTTCGGCTCGGTGATCGTTCGGTTTTCGGTCGCGTCGGATCGGGTTGGGGGAGGGGTGGCGCGCCGCGCACGCGGCCCGACCAACCCCGAGCCTCATTCCCCGAACAAGACGCCGCATGCCCGCCGAGAAGAACACCGCCGCCCGCATCATCGTCCCGATTCTCCTCCTGGCGGTCGCCATCGTCACGGTGTGGGGGATGTACCGCGGCGGAACGACCAAGCCCGCTGCCGCGCCCACGGCTTCGGCCCTGCCGACCACCGCCG
>CAZDYM010000051.1:0-11465 GCA_964509325.1 uncultured Phycisphaeraceae bacterium | reverse complement strand
GCCTGCGCCGCCCCGGCGTCGACCCCCGACGGGGCCGGCGCCAGCAGCGTCTCCAGGAGCGAGCCCAGGCCCTCGTTGCCCGCCGGCCACGCCGGCAGCAGCACGCCGTCGGGCGACCGCACCACCGCCGTCATGCGGTTCAGCAACGCCATCGCAAGGCCCGCGTCGTGCCGGCGCAGATTGTCCAGCGCCGAGCGGACGTTCAACTCGAGCTGCTCGGCGGTCGCTTCCAGCGGCGGCGCAAGGTCCGAGGGCACACCCCCGAACCCAGGCGGCGCGTCCGCTTGCTGTCCCCACAGCGCCGCGTCGGTGAAACGCTCCGCGATCAGCCTCACCCGCCAGCGCCGCTGAGGGTCGGTCGCCTCCTCGCGCAGCAGCGAACCCAGCGCGCGGACCGACGCCGCCGACACCTGCGGACGCGCCGCCCGAGGCACGTCCGGGTTCTGCGCCGCCGGCGGCAGCCATCCCAGTTCGATCACCCGGTCGTCCACCCGCGCGAACGTCGGCAGCCGTCTCTCGGGGATGCCCGTCGGCGCTTCGACCACCGCCACCCAGCGCACCGAGCCCCGCCCCTCAGATCCGCCCGCTTCAGCCAGCCTGAACGCTTCCCATCGCGGCCCCGCCGGCAGCCCGCGCGTTGGTGCCAGCCGGTCCGCCCGCGCCGACCCGACGATCCCCCATACTTCGCTCCTGAGCGTCACGCCGTTCTCGAGCACCACCTTCGGCGCCCCCGCTGGCGCCCACGCCGAACGGGCCTCGGCGCTCAGGCCTTCAGGGGGGTGGAGCGGCAGCACCGCCGTGCGCCCCTGGGCGAGATACACCCGAGACAGCGCGGTCTCGCCCAGCACGCCCGAGACCGCGCCCGCCCCGCTGCTTGGTGGGCCCCCCGAGGCGGCGCCCGATGCCCGATCCGCCGCCGCAGGGTTCGACGACTCCGTCGCGCCCTGCCCCCCGGCCTTCGCCGGGCCAGAATCGACCGGCGCCGGCGGATCGCCCGAGGCACAGCCCGCCCCGACCGTCGCCAGGCCGACCCACGCCGACCACAGCAGCCAACCGGCGCGCACCCGTGGATTTCCACCAAAGTAAGGCATGCGGTGTTCCGATCTTTCATCCGGGCCCACGGGTTCGCCGAGCGTCGCGGCAGCCACGGCCCGCAGGGCTTCACGCCACGATCCGAGGTAAGAATAGAGAGGCACGCCGTGGTGACACAGACGATGGGCAACGCGACCGGGGGGGTCCGATTCAGGGTCTACATGCCCGACGCTTCCGACGTGAAACTGGTCGGCACCTTCACCGGGTGGCGCGACGGCGCGATCAGCATGACCAAGGACGCCTCCGGATGGTGGCACACCGAAGTCGAACTCGGGCCCGGCGAGCACGAGTTCCAGTACCTCGTCGACGGGGACCACTGGCTGGCCGACTACGCCGCCGGCGGCCTGCGCCTCAACCGCTTCGGAACCTGGGTCAGCCAACTCCACATCGCGCCCCCCGACGCCCCGTCGTACTCCTTCGAGGACCTCGCCCGCGAGACCCCGCACCGCATGGCGGCCTGAACCCGCGGCGCACACCGGCCCGTCGGCCCCGAGGTTGCTCCGCGATCACGCCCGCCGCGACGCCCGCACGCTCTCCTCGAGCGCCGCCCGGATATCCTCGATCACCTTCAGCCCGTCTTGGTGCGCCGCCGCTTCGCTCCGCTTGAACTGCTTCCACAGCATCGGCACGCTCAGCGCCACCAGCGGCAGGTACCACCACCACGTCTCGATCCGGTACCACGAGAAGTAAAGCCGGAGCATCGAGTCGGTCAGCCACATCCCGGGCTGGATGGTCAGCAGCGTCACCACGATCACGATGGCCGGGAGTTTCCGCAGCAGCCGCGACTCGAACTCCACCCGCGAGCCGCCTTGCCCCGCCGGGTCGGGCGCCACGCTGGCGATGAGCTCGCGGTCGTAAGGCTGGCCGAAGGCGCTGACCCGGAACGCCGCCCCCGGCAACCCACGCGGGTGTCGCGGCAACGCGGCGTACCCGGCCAACTTTCCCCGCTTGGCCAGCGCGAGCATCCGGTCGAGCACCTCGCTGGGCGCCAGCGTCGTGGTCAGCACGGGCAGCGAGCCCGTGACCGCTCCGCCGGCTGGTCCGGATAACGCGGGCGCGCCCGCCTGGCCGGTTTGAGCCGGTGCAGTTTCGGTGGACGGGCTGTCCGGGGTGTGCACGGTCACGCTGTTCATGCGAGAATACGGGCGGTCTTCAGCCAGGGATTGCCTTTTCAACCGGTCAGGGACGACCACCGACACGATACAGCCGCGCACGGCGCACCACCCGCGCCAGATGTCGCTGATTTCGGCGTGTTCGGCGTGTTTCGTTCGCCGATCTCACCCGGAATCCGGACACTTGTGGTATCCGCATGCCGATCGGCCCGTTCCATCCCGACCCGCCGCGCACGCCGCCCACGCCGCGCGCCCTGACCCCGGAGCACACCCGCACCCTGGTGGACCCGCCCGAGCACTCAGGGCACAACAGCCGCGGCGGACTGACCGATCCGCACGCGACCGGCCACGGCACCCGCAGCACCAGCCGCACCGGCGGCCTTCGCCTGGTCCGAACCGAACTCTCGCCGGACATCGCCTCCCGATACTCCAAGCCCGTCCGGGCCCGCCTGGCCAACGAAGTCGGGGCCGAGAACAAGCGCGCCGCATCCCTCAGCGACCGCGATGCCCGCCGCATCATGGCCCAGCGCGTCGCCGAGAACCTCGAAGGCGGACGCGCCGGCATCCTCGTGCCCGAGCGCCGCCGCGCCCTCGTCGCCACCGCCCAGCGCCTCGGCATCCGCCCCTTCGACGCCAACCTCATCATCGCCGTGGTGCAGGATCGATTCCGCCGCGGACTGCTGGGAGCCTCGGCGGCGAGCCGGGACGACCGCCTCGAACTCATCACCGCGCCCGCCGAACCGGACGCCCCGCTGGCCCATCCCGCCCTTGTCGAGCGCCGGCGCGAACGCTTCTGGCTCACGCTCCGCCTGCTGCTGGCCTCCGCGGCCATCGCCGGCATCCTCACCGTGTGGCTCGTCAACTGGCTCACCGGCAGACTGCCCTGACCGTCTCCGAGCCGTGGCGGTCCGGGAGCCTCGGCCACCGGGCCCGACCCGCGCGAACTCCAACCGTCTCTCGGCCCCCCCGCGCACACGCCCACCCGCCCCCCGCTCACGCGCGGGGCCGGTTGGACGCGACGATCTCATCGAGCGTCAGCAACGCGCGCCGCATGTGGGGGATCACGATGGACCCCCCCACCACCAGCGCCACGTTCAACGCGTCCTCGATCTGCTTCACCGTGCTGCCGGTCTTCACGCACTGCTCAAGATGGTAGTTGATGCAGTCGTCGCACCGCAGCACGGCGGAGGCCACCAGCCCGAGCAGTTCCTTCGTCCGCGGGTCCAGACCGCCCGCCTCGGTGGCGTCCTCGTACGTCGCGCTGTCAAGACGAAGGAAACGCTTGATCCCGAGGTGATCGACCCCCAGCAGCCGCTCCTGCCCGGCCGCGCGGTGGCGCTTGAACTCTTCAAAGCTCTGGCGATTGGTGGACATGAACGGAGCGTAGACGCGCCCCCAAACGCACCGCGGCCCCGGGCGGTTCACGCCCGAGGCCGCGGGGATCACTCACGCCGCCGGAAGTCCGGGCCGCCGCGGCTCACCGCCGCCGCACCCCGATCACGCCCAGGCCGGCCAGGGCCAGCACCGCGCCGCCCGGCGAGGGCACGCCGGTGGGGATGCGGAAGATCTGGTACTCCTCGAAGTTGTCGCCGCCGATCAGCGGGTTGCTGCGTTCGCTGGGGTTGCCCCAGGTCCAGTTGGCGTTGTTGGAAACCCCCGAGATGGCGCCCCACGGCGCCACGCCGTTGGCCCCGCCGACGAACGGGGTGTCCCAGAGCATGCCGGTGTCGGCGAGGCTGACCCACCCGCCGATCTCCAGGACGCTCGGCGCGGGGTCGCCGTCGCCCAGGTTGATGTCGGTGGCCACGTACTCCCACCCGGCGCTGCTGCTGAAGAGGGTGGGGCCGCCGTCGAAGACGAACTGGCCGAGCCAGCCCTGCGCGACCGCGTCGTCGCTCCACACCGCGACATAGATGTACGCGCCGGGGGTGAAGTTCCACGTCTCGGCCATGCTCCAGTTGTAGGTGCCGGGGCCGCCGCCGGCGCCCAGTTCGTTGCGCCCGATGAAGGTGATGTCGTTCCAGCCGTTGCCCGTGTAGAGCGCGTAGTGGTTGTCGGCGGTGAGGGTCGCCGTGACGCCGGCGCGCGCCGCGCCCGCCGCACACAGCACCGTGAACGCGGCGACAGCAAGGGCGAGGTTCTTGTTCAGCATGATCGGACTCCCGGTTTGGGTTGTGCGAGTTGCCCCCGGACCACGCCCGGCCGAGCCGAGCGGGTCCACGCACCAAGCATCCGATGCACTCGCTCTCGGGGCGCCCGGATTCACGGCTCACGGCGTCGGATTCCGGTTTCAGGACCCGCCCCGGTCGGCCCGCACCGTCTAGGCGCAAAGCCGCGGCGGTTTTCTCGCCACCGTGGGCAGCCCATCCCGGCATCAGCGCCGGCGCACGCGGGGCCCGTCCGGGAACATGACGGTGTGGACAAGCCCGGGGCACCGCGCTCTCGGGCCGGCTCCCGGCCCGCCTCAGACCCGCTTCAGCACCGCACGCTGGATCGAGATCGGCGTGTACCCCTTCACCTCTGGCACGTCGCCCTGCTGGCCGGTGGATTCCGCCTTGCCGGCCGGGAACGACACGATCTCAACGACGATCGAATCATCCTCGGGCCCGGGCCCGGCTGCGTCGAAGCGGTCGCTGCTGACAAGCATCGTCCCACCGACCTCGAACGCGCTGACGAGCGCGCCGCCGATCAGCGACGCCGGCAGCACGATCGAGTTCTTCTCGTCGATCGCGTACAGGCCCTTGGCGGCGTCGCGCTCGACGAGCTCGTACGCCCGCTCCTGCCGGCCTTGCGGGCCGTCGTAGAGGATGGTCCACTTCCACCGGCGCGGGCCCGGCGCCTGGCCCTCGGCGTCCGCCTCACGGGGCAGCTCGGGCCCGATGTGAAGTTCCATCACGAACTCCATCGCCCGCCCGCTCCCGGGCCGATGAACCTCCGCCGCGCCCCTCCACCGACCGAACCAGGCCCGCGGGAACTCCGGCGCCTCGGGCCTCGGCGCACCCGCGCCGTCCCCCGGCGCCCCGACGATCATCCCGATGACAGCGAGCGTGCGCATCGGTGCATCGTACCCGGGCACGTCGGCGGCCCGGGCCGGCGCACGCCGCGTCCGCCAACGAAAAACCGCGGGCGAACCGTCGCCCGCGGGTGAGGCACGTCAGGGTTGGGGCCGCGCCGAAGATCAGGTGCAGGGCGAGCCGAACACGCTCAGGAACAGCACCAGGTCCGCCGTGTTGACCACGCCGTTGCCGTCCATGTCGCCGCCCGTGAACGCCGGCACCGGCTGACCGAAGAACCCGAGCAAGATCACCAGGTCCGCCGTGTCGCGCTGGCTGTCGCCCGTGAAGTCGCCCGGGCAGTTCGGCGGCGTCGCCAGGCGGATGCGCACGAACGCCTGCGGCGCGCCGAACGCGGGCGTCGAGTTGAGGTCCTGCCCCGCGCCGTTGCGGAGGTTCACGAACCCGTACAGGTCAAGCCCGTCGGTCAGCACCCAGTCGTTGGGCTCGAACGCCGAGAGCGTGTTGGTCCCGCGCCCCACGAAGGCGTCGTCGTCGAACAGGCCGTTGTTGTCCACGTCGACCGGGTCGCCCTCGCGGAGGACCACGACCCCGTTGACGACCACCACGTTGTCGGCGGCGGGGTCGCTGCTGTCGGTGTCGCCGACCAGCACGTAGTCCCCGTTGCCGTTGATGTTGAACGCGGAGAAGCCGGCGCCCCAGTTCTCGCCCGCGCCGGGCCCGATGGGGTCGCCGGTCTTGGCGACCAGCAGGCCGTTGGCCACGGCCCAGTCGTTGTCGGCGGGGTCATCACCCCTCGCGTACCAGTCGCCGTTGGACTTCATGTCGTTGTTGAACACGGCGGCGAAGGTGACGGTGGTGCCCGGGATCAGCTGGTTGGCCTGCATCACCACGCGGTTGTTGACCACCAGCGCCGCCTCGCTGAGCGTGCCCACCGTGCCCGCCGCGATGTACGACGACCCGTCCGCGCTGCTGGAGAAGGTGTTGGGCGAGATCGAGCGCCACACCTCGATGCCCGTCCCCGCCAGGTTCGTCACGCTGGTGACGTTGCTCTGGTGGAACGACGCCTGGTTGTACATGATGGCCGGGCGGCGCGTGGTGGCGATGTTCTGGATGCTGCTGTCCTGCGTCCCGATGGTGCCGCTGTCGAGCAGGTGGACCGAGCCGAGCGAGTTGCCGAAGGTCTCGTCCCCGCTGAAGCCGGTGTCGATCAGGCCGGTGATGGACGAGCCCATCGCGAAGGGGATGGAGAAGTTCGAGCCCCCCGTCCAGCGGATGACCTTCTGGAAGGTCGAGGCCGACCCCCCGCGGGCCCGCGCCGCGAAGGCGAACTCGTTGAGCGTGTTGAACCGCCCGGCGCCGAGGGACGATCCGAAGAAGTCGTACAGCTCGCCGGGCGTCCCGCCGATGATCGGCTGCCCCTCTTGCACGAACGCCGAGCCCGACGTGCCCGAGCCCATCATCAGGATGGTCTCCAGGTCCGAGCCCTGCTGCGTGCGGGCCTTGAGCACCCACAGCGACCCGTCGGGCGACATGATGAGGTCTTCGAGGGCGCGGAAGTTGGTCAGCGCCGGCGCGCCGCTCAGGTCCTTCGCGCCGGGCACCACCGAGCTCGGGCTCGTCGCGATCTTGGTGTAGATCGTGCTGCGACCCACCACCACGGGCGCCCCGCCAAGCGCCGCGCCGCTCACGCAGGCCATACCCGCCAGCGCCGCCACGGCACGCCCCGTCACGCCGGCCCGGTCGCACATCTTGAAGTTCATGGGCTCTCTCCTTTGCTGAGTCGAACCAACCGTTCCCGAGCGGGCCATCGCCCGCTCCGCACCGTCCCAGACTACCCCATCACACCCCGGTTGGTAAGGGGAAACCCGCACAAAGCCGCACGCTCAACCGGACCCACAGGCCACGTCGGGCCGCCCGCCGGAGTGCCCCACCCTCGCGGTCTGCCCCGAATCAGACCCGCCGCGTCACCCCACCGCGGCGCAGACCTTCCGGGCCGCGTCCGCCAGGTCCGTCGCCGCCTGCATCGTGGGGATCTTCGCCTTGGCGTCCTCCAGATACGTCCGCCCGGCCTCGACGTTGGTGCCTTCCAATCGCACCACCAAAGGCACCTTGAACCCCACCTGCTGGGCCGCGTTCACGATCGCGTGCGCGATCACGTCGCACCGCATGATCCCCCCGAAGATGTTCACCAGCACCCCCTTCACCGAGGCATCGCTGAGGATGATCCGAAACCCCTCCGTCACCGCCTCTTCCGTCGCCCCGCCTCCCACGTCCAGGAAGTTGGCCGGCTGGCCCCCGGCGTGCTTGATGATGTCCATCGTCGCCATCGCCAGACCGGCGCCGTTCACGAGGCAGCCGATGTTGCCCTCGAGCTGGATGTAGTTCAGCCCGAACTTCGCGGCCCTCAACTCGTTCGCGTTCTCCTCGGTGGGATCGAACATCGCCTGCACCGCGGGCTGGCGGAAGATCGCGTTGTCGTCGAAGTTGAACTTCGCATCGATGGCGAGCACCTGCCCGTCCGGGTTCGCGCCCGAGGGCGGCGTGACGATCAGCGGGTTGATCTCCGCCAGCGCGCAGTCCTTCTCGACGTACAGCTTCGCGAGCGCTGTCATGATCTTCGTCGCCGCCGCGACCTGCTTCCCCTTGAACCCAAGTCGGTACGCGATGTCGCGGGCCTCGCACGCCTGAAGCCCCAGCAGCGGGTGGACGGGCTGCTTGATGATCGCCGCCGGGTTCCGCTTGGCGACCTCTTCGATCTCGACGCCGCCCTCGCTCGATGCGATCAGCACGTTCCGCCGCGTCGAGCGGTCCGTGGTGATCGCCAGGTAGTACTCCTTGGCGATGTCCACACCCGCCGCCACCAGCAGCTTCTTCACCTCAAGACCCTCCGGCGGGGTCTGCGGCGAGACCATCCGGTGCGTCAGCATGAACCGCGCGGCGTCCTCGGCTTCCTTCGCGGAGCGCACCAGCCTGACGAACCCCGCCTTGCCGCGCCCGCCCGCGTGCACCTGGGCCTTCACCACCACCAGACCGTTGTCACCCAGCCCCGCCTCGCTCACCGCCCGCTTGTACGCCGGCGCCGCCGCCTCGATCGATTCGATCATCTGCCCGGGCGGAACGGGGATGCCGGCGTCAGCGAGAAGTTGGCGGGCCTGGTACTCGTGGATCTTCATGGGCGGATCGTGGGAGGTGAGCGGGGATCACCGCGAAAGCGTTGAGATCAAAGAGCGGAAAACGGCGCGGGGCAGGGAGTATAACGACGACAGGCCGTGCCACGACGGGATGTCCTCGGCCCGCCATGCCCCGCTGCCAATCTCCGCGCCCGCCGATCGGCACGACGCTCGGGTCCCAACCCGAGGATCGTCGCACCTCCGACGGTCCTCCTCGCGCGGTTGTTCGTGTTCGAGTCGCCGAGCGCCCCGTCCCGTACCATCCCGCGTCATGAGCGGCGCCCGCACATTCCCCTTCGGCCTCGGCCTCGCCGCGCTGCTGGCCGGCTGCGCCGGCCCGTCCATCTGGGAGCGCCGCTTCGAGCCCGCCGAGGGCGTCGCGACCGGCCCGCTCGAGCCGGCCCCGCGGGTCACCCTCCGCCGCGTCCCCTGGCAACGCCTGGAGTCCACCCTCGAAGAACTCGAGGCCGACCTCGCGGCCAGCGACGCCCCGCGGCACGAGTGGCCGCCCGAGAGCCGCCGCGACGCCGACGCCAGGCTCCTCCGCGGCCTGCAGGTCACCCAGCCGCCCGAATCGGTCCGCATCCTCGGCGTCTCCGAGTTCCGCACCACCGCCTTCGACCGGCCCGATGACGCGGACCTCATCGCCCTCGCCCGCGCCCACGGCGGGGACACCGTCGTCTGGTCCTCCCGCCATCTCGGCAAGGCCGACGCCATCGTGCAGCAGCCCGTCACCTCGACGTCCACCTGGACCGGCTGGTACGGCCGCGCTGGCCGCACCCGCACCTCCTCCGAGTCCACCACCACCTTCGTCCCGGTCAGGGTCAGCGCCGACCAGTACGAGTTCGTCGCCTTCGTCCTCCGCACCCGCTGATGCTCGACCCCGCCGACCCCGCCGACCACGCCGCCCGCCCACGCCTTGGACCCACGCCTCCCCATCAACCAGCGACGCGACGAGATCGAGCGGGCCATCCGCGAGAACCAGGTCGTCGTGCTCTGCGGCGAGACCGGCTCCGGCAAAACCACCCAACTGCCTCAGATCTGCCTCGCCGTCGGTCGGGGCGTGAAGGGGATGATCGCCCACACCCAACCGCGCCGCCTCGCCGCCCGGAGCGTCGCGGCCCGCATCGCCGAAGAGATCGGCGAACCGCTGGGCGGCACCGTCGGCGTCAAGGTCCGCTTCCACGACCAGACCTCGCGCTCGACGCGCGTGAAACTGCTCACCGACGGCATGCTGCTGGCCGAACTCGCCGGCGACCGCGACCTCCGCGCTTACGACACCGTCATCATCGACGAGGCGCACGAGCGTTCCCTCAACATCGACTTCCTCCTGGGCGTCCTCCGCGGCCTGCTGCCGCGCCGGCCCGACCTCAAAGTCATCGTCACCAGCGCGACCATCGACACCCGCCGATTCGCCGACTATTTCGCCGCCGCGATCCAGCAGAACCCCGACCGCCGGGGAGAGGGTTCATCCTCCCCCGTCCCCATCCTCGAGGTGTCGGGCCGCACCTACCCCGTCGAGGTCCGTTACCGCCCCCGCGCCGATGACGACGACGACTCCGACCGGGTCGAAGCCGGAGCCGTGCTCGACGCCGTGGACGAACTCACCGGCCCGCGCCTGCCCGAGGGCGACATCCTGGTGTTCCTGCCCGGCGAACGCGAGATCCGCCTGTGCGCCGACGCGCTGCGCCGCCGCGCCGCCGGCGAACTCGAGGTCCTCCCGCTGTTCTCACGCCTCACCAACGCCGAGCAGGACCGCATCTTCCACCCGCCCCCCGGCGGGAAACGCCGCGTCGTGCTCGCCACCAACATCGCCGAGACCTCCCTCACCGTCCCCGGCATCCGCTACGTCGTCGATACCGGCCTGGCCCGCCTCAACCGCTACGACCCGCAGAAGAAGGTCCAGCGCCTGCCCGTCGAGCCCGTTTCCCGCGCCAGCGCCAACCAGCGCAGCGGTCGCTGCGGCCGCGTCGCCCAGGGCGTCGCCATCCGCCTCTACAGCAAGGAGTCCTACGACTCACGGCCCGCGTTCACCGACCCGGAGATCCGCCGCTGCGGCCTCGCGGGGGTCATCCTCCAGATGCGCGCCCTCGACCTCGGCGAGATCGAGGACTTCCCCTTCCTCGAACCCCCCGAGCCCGCCGCCATCAAGGACGGCTACGAGACGCTCTTCGAACTGGGCGCCCTCGACGCCCCATCGCGCCACGGCCGCCTCACCGAGGTCGGCCGGCGCATGGCCCGCATCCCCGCCGACCCGCGCATCGCCCGCATGCTCCTGGCGGCCCAGCACGAAGGCGGGGGCGACGCGGCACGCCGCGGATGCGTCGAAGAGGTCATCGTCCTCGCCGCGGCCCTCAGCATCCAGGACCCGCGCGAGCGCCCCATGGGAAGGCAGGACGAGGCCGACCGCGCCCAGCTCGTCTTCCGCCACGAGACCAGCGACTTCCTCACGCTGCTGCGCCTCTGGGACCAGTACGAGCACGCCTCCGACACCATGGGCTCGGGAGCGCTCACCGGCTGGTGCCGCTCGCTGTTCGTATCCCCCGCCCGCATGCGCGAGTGGGGCGAGACCATCCGCCAACTCCGCGCCGTGGCCGACGAACTCGAACTCCCGCGCCGCCGCGGACGACTTGCCGACGCGTCCCTCGACGAGGACGCGGTCCACCGCGCCCTGCTCACCGGCCTGATCTCGAACGTCGCCTGCCGCGAGGGCGCCGCCACCGGGCCCGGCGCCTTCGAGTACCGCGCCGTCCGCGGCAACACCGTCTCGATCTTCCCCGGCTCGGTCCTGTTCAAGAAGGCCCCGCAGTGGATCATGTCCGCCGAGATCGCCCACACCACCCGCCTCTACGCGCGCACCTGCGCCCGCATCGAGCCGGCCTGGGTCGAACAGCTCGCCGGGCACGTCTTCCACCGGCACCTCAGCGACCACCACCTCGACACCGCCACCGGCGAACCCTCCGCCTGGGAGCGCGTCACCCTCAGCGGCATCGTGGTCGTCCCACGCCGCAAAACGCCCCTGGCCCCGCGCGACCCGGCCCTCGCCCGCGCGCTGTTTCTCCATGAAGCCCTCG
>CAZDYM010000050.1:0-11598 GCA_964509325.1 uncultured Phycisphaeraceae bacterium | reverse complement strand
GCACCTCGCACGCCGACCCGCTCAGCGCCAGCCGCGACGCGGAGAGGCCGGCACGGGCCATCGCCGCGCGGACGTCGCCCAGCGTGATCCGCGCGGCACCGACGGCACCCCCGCCCAGCCGCTTCGACAACTCCTCGGCGCTGATCAACGTCACCCCGGAAGCCGGCTCGGCCTGAGCCCCAGAAACCTCCGCCACGTCCGCGATGGTCAGATCACGCGCGGCGTCCAGCGCCACCGCGCCGCGCAGCGTGATCGAGTTCGCCGCGGCCCCACCCGCCGCCAGCAGCACAGTCGCCAGCGCCGGGACCAGCAGCAACGGGCGCACAACCTGCGCCCCGGTGCGCCACAGCCCGCGATCCATGACGGTTTCCTGTCTTGTCATGACGGCGTCCTGCCTCCGCAACCAATGCCCTCAGTCCGGGCGTTCTTCCAGGAAACATCCACGATGGCGGGTGAGGCGCCTCCGCGCGATCACGCCCACCTCGCAATCTCTCCCCCTCCCCCCCTCCCCCCACCCGGCGTCCGCGCCTGGCAGGGCGGCTCGCGCTGGGGCCTCCAACCCTCCTCAGCCGGTTGCCGCCCCGGCCCATGACCGCCTCAGCGCATGACCGCGTCAGCCAGTTACCTCCTCAACTGACCCACCGCCCTGAGCGTTTCGTCGGCGGCGCGGATCACGTTGCTGTTCATCTCGAACGCACGCTGCGTGCGGATCAGTTCCACCAGTTCGCCCGTCGGGTCCACGTTGCTCGCTTCCAACACCCCGGACCGCAGGATGCCCAGCGCGCCCTCGCCGGGGTTGCCTTCCACCGGCGGACCACTGGATTCGGTCTCCGCGAACAGGTTCTCGCCCACCTGCTTCAGCCCCGCCGGGTTCACGAACCCGCTGAGCTGGATGCGTCCGGCGCTCTGCGGCGTGGGGCTGCCGGCGGTGGTGTAGAACACCTCCCCGTCGGTGTTGATCGTGATGCTCAGCGCCTCGGGGGGCAGGGTGATGGGCGGGTCGAGCCTGCGGCCCGAGTCGTTGGCCAGCACCAGTTCCCCATCGCGGTTGCGGGTGAAGTTCCCGGCGCGGGTGTACGCGAAGCCGTTGGGGGCGCGGTCGGGCTCGACGCGCACGCGGAAGAAACTGCGGGCCTCGTTGCCGTTCTCCTCGATGGCGATGTCCAGCGGGGAATCGGTGCGCAGAAGCGAACCCTGGGAGAAATCGACCTGCGTGCCCGAGACCTTCACGCCCAGGCCCACGTAGATGCCGGTCGGACGCTGATCGCCGTTGGCGTTCTCGGTCCCGGGGACGGCCTTCTCCTGGTACAGCATGTCCTGAAAGTTGACGCGCGAGGCCTTGTAGCCCTGCGTGTTGGCGTTCGCCAGGTTGTTCGCGATCACGTCCAGCTGGGTGTTCAGCGCGGAAAGCCCGCTGGCGGCGGTGTGAAGAGAGACGATGGCCATGCCGCACCATCCGCAAACGGCGTTCCACAGCCGAGGCGGGCGGGCACCAACCAGCCACGCAGCAACACGGCCACGCCGCAACGCAGCCATTCAGCCACGCAACCCTCTCGCGCCACGGTCGATCAGCGCCGCTCGGACCCGCCTTGCGGCTGTGCCGCGAGGCGGTCTTGCCGCGCTGCCGCTTCGCCGTCCGAGGCCCCCGGACGCCTAGGCCACCCGACCGAGCGCCTGGATCGCTCGGTTCATGATGTCGCTGTAGTACGAGATCATCGCCAGCCCGCCCGACGCGGCGTTCGACGCACTCGTCACCCCGATCATCGCCCGGATCGGGTCCGTGCCGGACATCTCGACGTGCCCGTGACGCACCACCGCATCGCTGTCGCGCAGCTCCTGCCCTTCGGGGCGCATCAGGCTGTCGCCCTCCTTGATCAGCCGCGACGGATCGGCCACCGTCGCGATCCGCAGCTGACCCAGCACGGTCTTGCCCTGCCGCACCGTCCCGTCAGGATCGACCTGCACCGTCTCGGCGGACGCCGGGTTCACCCGGATGGTCGATCCCCCCCGCGTGACCAGCGGGAACCCCGAGGCCGAGTTGACCAGCGTGCCGTCGGCGCGGGTGGTCAGCCGCCCGTCGCGCGTGAAGCGGAGCTCGGTGGTGCTGCCGCCGACCTCATCCTCGGCGCCGGTGCCCACCCGCGCCACGAAGAAGCCGTCGCCCTCGAGGGCCAGGTCCAGCGGGTTGCCGGTCTTCTGCAGTGATCCCTGCGAGAGGTTCACGCTGGTGCGCACGGGGTACACCCCGGCCCCGAGCTTCTCCAGCATCCGCGCCGACATGCCCGGCACCACCACGCCGTCCTCTTCGCGCACCGATTCACGCTCCCGCACAGCCAGGGTGTCCGGGCGGAAGCCGACGGTGTTGACGTTGGCGAGGTTGTTGGAGAGCACGTCCTGGCGCGCCATCGCCGCCGACACCGCCGACGCCGAGATGTACAACCCGTACTGCATCAGCGCTTCCCTCCAACCGAACCCCGGCCCTCAGGGAAGGGGCCGCCCAGGGCGTGGGGGCGCTGGTCCGGGTCCCGGACGAATGAGCCGGCCTCGCTGATCCCCGCGCCGCGCACGCCGGCCTCCGCCAAGCCGCCCGCCGCGGAAGCGTCGGGCTCGCGGCGGCGCAAGCTCTGCGCCATGTGCAGCGCCGCCGCCGCCCGCGCCAGCCCCAGAAGGCGCAGCCCCAGCGGCTCGGACCCCAGATCGTGATGCAGTTCAGCGGTTGGCATGGCGTGGAGCGCTCCTCAATCAGGCCGGTCACAATGCCACCACAACCCGCGTGCCACCTTCCGCCGCCGCCGCCCGCTCGACCACCCCGCTCAAGCGTCCGAGAATGACGCCCCCCGACCTCGACGCGCCGCCCCACGTCCGAGAAAAGCGCACCCCGTGCGCCGCAAATCGCGCATCACCCCGCGCGGCGGAACGCGCCGATCTTCCCTCGCCGACCGCCCACTCCCATGCCCACCCTCGCGCACGCCAACCCCACCGACCGCTTCCTGGCGTTCCTCCGCGTCGAGTGCGGCCTCTCCGCCAACACCCTCGCCGCGTACGAACGCGACCTCCGCGACCTCGAGGCGGACCTCGCGGAGCACGGCGTCGCCGACGTCTGCGCCGCCGACACCCCCGACCTCATCGCCCACCTCACCCGCCTGCGCACCGAGAAGCGCCTGGCCTCGACCAGCATCGCGCGCCACCTCGCCACCATCCGCATGTTCTTCCGCTGGCACACCAGCGAGACCCGCCGGGAGCACAACCCCGCCGACCTGCTGGAACGACCCAGCCAGTGGCGCCGGCTCCCCGACGTGATGTCAAAGTCCAGCATCCGGGCCCTGCTCGAAGCGCCCGACCAGATGCGCCTGGAATCCACCGAGCGCGACCCGGTCCCGATCTGGAAACGCGACCGCGCCATGCTCGAAACCATGTACGCCTGCGGCCTGCGCGCCAGCGAGGTCTGCGCCCTGGCCCGCAACGACATGCTCAGCACCCTGGGCGTGCTCCGCGTCACCGGGAAGGGCGACAAGCAGCGCCTCGTGCCCTACGGCAAGCCCGCCGAGGAGTCGCTCCTGGACTACCTCGCGGTGTGCCGCCCACGCCTTGTGAAGGCCGACGGGCGCGACCAGGACCGCATCTTCCTCTCACGCACCGGCCGCCCGCTGGAACGGGTCGCGGTGTGGCAGATCGTCACCAAGCACGCCAAGGCGGCGGGCCTGCGCGACATCCACCCGCACACCATGCGCCACACCTTCGCCACCCACCTGCTCACCGGCGGGGCCGACCTCCGCGTCGTTCAGGAGTTGTTGGGGCACGCCAGCATCGCCACCACCCAGGTCTACACCAGGGTGGACCAGCCGCGGCTGAAAGAGATCCACCGGCGCTTCCATCCCCGCGGGTGAGGCCGGACGTTCGCGCCGGGTCTCCGGGAAAATCCCGACTCCTTCACAATCCGCCGGATGGCTTAGATGGTCCGCAGCAGGACACATCCGACATGTCCCGCGCGCGAACAATCTCACGCAAACGTCCGAAACCGACCGCGACATCCCAGCGAACCCGCGTTCTGCCGAGACTCAGTTGCAGCAAGGAACGGTTCCAAGTCTCAACACATCAGGGATGATCCGCGCCGAGTTCCCCCCGATCGGTGGATCGGCCCGGCACCTCCTCCCGATCGACGCGCCGCCCGCACCCGCCCCCGTCTCGCTCCAGCCGTCCCGATTCTCCCGTTGCCCACCGGCACGCACGCACGCCCACCTTTCCGAGGTCCACGTGAACGACCGCATCGATTCCAGCAACGATCTTGTCGCTCGCTCGAGGGTCCACTTCCGCGCTCTCGTCGAGAGCATCGGCGTCAAACGCTTCGCCAGCGCCATGGGTCTGTCGACGCGCCAGGTCAACCGCATCCTCGCCGGCGTGCAGCCCAACCCCGTCGAACGCCTCATCCGCTCCGTGCAGTGCGCCACCCCCGAGGCGGGCGACCGCGCCCTGGACTTCGTCGCGCAGGAGGCCGGCGGCTTCTTCGTCCGCCAGGAGCCGGCCCTCGGCGACGCCGCCGCCAACGCCGTCCGCGAATGCGCCGAGGCCATCGCCGCCATCTCCGACGGCGAGATCACGGAGATCGACGAGCGCGAGATCCGCGAAGCCATCGGCGCCATGGTCGCCCTGCTCCGCACCGTCAGCGAGAAACGCCAGAAAAACGAGAAGGCCCGCTTCGGTTCGATGATGACCAACCCCGAGCCGGCGAGCATCGGCCCCGCCGACAAACCGACCCGCAACGGGTCCCGCTGAGGCAGGGCCCCCGTCCACGCGCAGAAACGTCCCGGGCCCCGCCGAGCCTGAACGCGGGGCCCGCTTGGTCTCACCGCCGCCTTGAGCCCGGGTCAGGGCTGATGATGACGCCCCGCGCCTCGCCGCCTCAGACGGTGCAGCCGAGATTGTTGAGCAGTAGGATCAGGTCGTTCAGGTCGATCACCCCGTCGCCGTTGAGGTCCCCGCCCTCGCTGGGGATGACGTTGATCCCGAACTGAGCGAGCAGGACCTGCAGGTCCGACGCGTTCACGATCCCGTCGCCGTTGATGTCACCGGGGCACAGCCGCGGCAGGCGCTGGATCACCACGTCGAGTTGCTTCAGGTCGTTCAGGTTCGAATCCGTGCCCTTGCCGACGCGGAACTCCAGCGTCTCACCCGGGACCAGGTCGAACGTGGTCCGCATCAGCACGATCTGGCGCGGGTCGCGCACCTGCGAGTAGAACAACTGAAACCCGTTCCGCAGAACCACGACGTCCGAAACCCCGGTCTCGGACGCCGAGCGCCCCGTGAACTGCGCGTCGATCGCGAACTGCCCCGGCTCGGGGCAGGTCCAGCGGACCGAGGCGAACTTCCCCAGCGAATCCGGCAGCAGCCCGACGCCGCCGCCCGGCAGCCACACACCCGTGCCCAGCGTCGGGTACGCGGTCGTGACCAGCGGCTGGGCCGCGGTGGGCAGGCTCCCGTTGGCGGCGCTGAACCAGCCGAAGGTCTCCGGCAACGTCACCCCCCAGTTCGGGCTCAGCGTGAAGGCCCCGAAGCGGTTCAGCGAGAAGCCGATGGCCCACTCGCCCGCCGGGTTCAGCGTCCCGCGGTTGAACTCCTGCGCCAGGTTCCACTGCGCCACGCGCCCGTTGAGCAGGTACGACGGCGGGTGATCGTGGTAACTGAACGCCAGCGGCGGCTCGACCACCTGCCAGGGGCTCTCGATCTGCGCGGCGGCACCCCGGACCAGCGCCAGGCAACCGACCACAACCGCCGCACACTCCCGGGCGTGGGTGACACCCTTCGACCGAAGTTGCATGAACCAGGCTCCTCGCGGCCCCCGGCGCGGTGCTTTCTCCAAACTCTCCCGCGCCTCTGGCGCGGACTCGGAATCACCATACTTCGCCGGCGCCGCGGATGACCCGCCGCGCGCCTCAAAAACGTGTGAAACTATCGGCCTCGCACCGGGTTCGGCTGGAATCAGCCCGCGTTTACCCAACTTCTCAGGGTCATCCCCGGTCTCAGGTTCCCGTGAGACACCCCCGGGTCGGTGCAGACCGCCGGCCGAGACCGCCACTCACTCAGGGAACCGGGGCGTCCAGTGGCAGCCGGGCCGCCGTGCTCAGGTACCCCGCGTGGTTCTGCCGCACTTCCAGGAGGCTGTCGCCCCCGAACTTGTCGAGAAACGCCCGCGCGATCTCGAACGCCACCACGTTCTCCAGCACCACCGAGGCGGCGGGCACCGCGCAGATGTCCGACCGCTCGTAACTGCTCTGCTGCGCTTCCTTCGTGATCAGGTCCACGCTCGGCATCCCCCGCAGCAGGGTCGCGATCGGCTTCATCGCGGCCCGCACCACCACCGGCTCGGCGTTGGTCATCCCCCCCTCGGTGCCCCCCGCGTTGTTCGAATCGCGCACGAACCCCAGCCGCGCCGTGCCCCGCAGCGAAGGGTCGAACCGGATCGGGTCGTGCACCCGCGATCCGGGCAGCGACGCCACCCCCTTGCCCAGGCCGATCTCGACGCTCTTGATCGCCTGGATGCCCATCACGGCGTAGGCCAGCCGCGCGTCCAGTTTGTCGCGCCAGTCCACGCACGACCCCAGCCCGATGGGGCACCCGAAGACGTGGCACTCGACCAGCCCGCCGGCGGTGTCCTTCTCGACCTTCGCCTGATGGATCACGCCCCGCATCCGCTCGCTCGCCGCCTCGTCGGGGCACGCCACGTCGCTCGCGTCACGGGCCTGCTTCGCCGCCCGCCAGGTGGCGTCCGTCGGCATGAAGTCGGTCGACGCCGGGCCCACCGACCGCACGAACGCGAACGCCTCCACCCCGAACTCGCGCAGCAGGCACCGCGCCAGCGCGCCGCACGCCACCCGCGCCGCCGTCTCCCGCGCGCTCGCCCGCTCCAGCGTGTCGCGGCAGTCCGTCGTCAGCCACTTCACGCTCCCCGCCAGGTCGGCGTGACCCGGACGCGGGCGGTGAACCCGCGGCGTCTTCGCCAGGTCGTCCAGCCGAGAGTCCTTGTTCGGGATCCGCATCGTGATCGGCCCGCCCGTGCTGAGCCCCAGACGCACGCCCGAGAGAACCTCGACCGCATCGGTCTCGATCTTCTGCCGACCCCCGCGCCCGTACCCACCCTGCCGCCGGCGCAGCTCGTCGTTGATGAAACCGACATCCACGGGCACGCCCGAGGGCAGCCCCTGCACGAGCGCGATGAGGGCCGGCCCGTGAGATTCGCCGGCGGTGTGGGCTTCGAGTCGCGGCATAGGGCGGAGTGTAGTGAGCGCGGGGCCCTCCCGAGCCCCCGTGCGCGTGCACCGGACCGGCTCGGGCCCACCGACGCGGCGGCCCCGACCTCGCGCTCAGGTCTCGGGCCCGCGGAACACCCTCCGCCACACCACGTACACCGGCGCCCCCGCCACCAGCACCCCGAGCCACGTCAGCGTGGCCTCCGGGTCGTGCCGGATCGAGAGCGCCGTCATCAGCACGCTCGCCCCGATGAACAGCCCCGGCACCACCGGGTAGCCGGGCACGCGGAACACCGCGCCGTCCAGCGCCGGCGCGCCCCCCGCCCGCCCAGCGGACGCCCGTCGCCGGATCACCAGCAGCGCCGCCGCACCCATGCCGTAGAAGATCCACATCGTGAACACGAACGTGCCGGCCAGCCTGGCGAAGCTCTGCAGCACCAGCACCGCGGCGCACGACAGCCCGCACTGCACCCACATCGCCACCGCCGGCGTCTCGTACCGCGGGTGAACCCGCGACAGGAACCGGAACAGCAGCCCGTCACGCGACTGCGCGAACGTCACCCGCGCCCCCGTCATCACGCTCGCGTGCGAACTCCCCAGCGTCGACACGATGATGATGAACGCCACCGCCGCCGCACCGGCGGGCCCGATCAGCCGCTCCATCAGCAGCGGCGCCACCGTCTTGGCCGCGCCCATCTCCGCCAGCGGGATGTGCCACAGGTACACCGCGTTCACCAAGAGATACACCGCGATCACGCTCAGCGTCCCCGCGATGTACACCCGCGGGAGGGTCCGGCGCGGGTCCTTCACCTCGCCCGCGATCGCGCCCACGTCGCTCCACCCGTCGTACGTCCACATGATCGCCGCCATCACGGGGACGATCGACTCGAGCAGCGGCCCGGGGGCGGGCGCCGCGCCGAAGCCTCCCGCCCCCTGCCCGCGGAACGCCGCCGCCGCCCCCAAACCGATGATCGCCAGCAGCGCCGCGTACTTGAACCCCGTCAACACCATCGCCAGGCGCGTGCTCCCTCTCACCCCCAGCGCGTTGACCAGCGTCAGCGCGACCAGCGCCGCGCACGTCAGGTACTGCGGGCTCCACCCCAGGGCGGTGAGCGCGTTGAAGTGCTCGGCGAAGATGATCGCGATCCCCGCCGCCGCCGCCGGCTTGGTGATCAGCATGTACGTCCAGCCGAACACGAACGCCGGGCACGACCCGAAGCCCTCGCGGATGAACACGTACAGCCCGCCGGAGTGCGGGAACCGCGTGGCCAGCTCGGCGAACGTCAGCGCCCCGCATAGCGCGATCAGCCCCGCCCCCAGCCACAGCCCCAGGATCAGCCACGGGTCGCCCACGTGGCGGGCGATCTCCGGCGGCGTCTGAAAAATCCCCGAGCCGATCACCACCCCCACCAGCACCGCGATGGCCCCCCAGAAGCCCACCTTCCGCGGCAGATCAGGCCGGGCCGGGACCGCCGCGCCGGACGCCGAGCGCGCCGCGCCGGGAGCAGGTGGCTCGACATCCGAGGCAGTCATCATCCGCGCAGAATAGCGGCGCCCCGGCGCGCCCGCGCCCCGCCGCCGCTCTCCGCCCGATCGATCCGCCTGTTCTTCCCTACAGTCCGGCATGCACGCGGCCCGCCATCGCCCCGTCCGCCGCGCCCTTGCGCGAGCGCTCGCCCTCTCCCTCGCTTCCGGAGCGTCCATGTCCCACGCCCGTTCCGACGCGCCGCCCGCCGGCGTTGAGAACCGCCTCGCCCGCGAGTCCTCGCCGTACCTCCGCCAGCACGCCCGCAACCCCGTGGACTGGCGCCCCTGGGGCGAGGAGGCCTTCGAGGAAGCCCGCAGGCGCCAGGTCCCCATCTTCCTCTCCGTCGGCTACTCCACCTGCTACTGGTGCCACGTCATGGAGCGGGAGAGTTTCGAGGACCGGGCCACCGCCGACCTGCTCAACGCCGCCTTTGTCTGCGTCAAGGTCGACCGCGAGGAACGCCCGGACGTCGACGACATCTACATGAACGCCGTGCAGGCCATGACAGGCCGCGGCGGGTGGCCCATGTCGGTCTGGCTCACCCCGCCACCCGCCGATCCCCACGACACCACCGCCCCCGCCCTCCGACCCTTCTACGCCGGCACCTACTTCCCGCCCGAGCCGCGCCACGGCATGCCCTCGTTCCGAGAGGTCATCGTCAACATCGCGAACGCCTGGCGCGACGACCGCGCCGCCGTCCACCAGCAGGCCGCCAAGGTCACCGAGGCCATCCGCGAGCAAGCCCGCTGGGAGCCCCCCGCCAAGGTCAACCACCTCCAGATCGGCCAGGCCGTCTCGACCCTGCTCCGCATCCACGACACCACCCACGGCGGGTTCGGCCGCGCCCCCAAGTTCCCCCAGCCCGTCTTCCTCGACTTCCTCATGGAACTCGACGGACGCATCAACGACCCCGCCGTCGCCTCCGCCATCGCCTCCGCCGTCCGCCTCACCCTCGACAAGATGGCCCTGGGCGGCGTGCACGACCACCTCGGCGGCGGCTTCCACCGCTACAGCACCGACGAATCCTGGACCGTCCCCCACTTCGAGAAGATGCTCTACGACAACGCCATGCTCGTGAGCGTCTACGCCCGCGCGTACGCCCGGTCCCGCGACCCCTTCGACGCCAACGTCGTCCGCCAGACCATCGCCTACGTCCTCCGCGAACTCCGCGACCCCGAGACCGAGTCCTTCCGCTCCGCCCAGGACGCCGAGGTCGACGGCAAAGAGGGCCTCAACTACCTCTGGACGCGCGACGAGTTCGCCCAGGTGCTGGGCGAGCCGGACGCCGACTTCGCCGCCCGCCTGTTCTCGCTCGACAAGGGCACGAACTTCCAGGACCCCCACCACCCCGCGGAGCCGCGCCGCAACGTGCTCGTGATGCCGGCCCGCCCCGAGACCATCGCCAAGGAGATGGCCCTCGAACCCGCGCCCTTCGGCGAACGCTGGTCCAGCGTCCGCGGCCGCCTCCTCGAAGCCCGCAACCAGCGCCAGCAACCCCACCTCGACGACAAGGCCATCACCAGCTGGAACGGCCTCATGATCGGCGCCCTCGCCGACGCCGCCCTCGCCCTCAACGATCTCGCCTACCTCGACCAGGCCGAGAAGACCAGCCGCTTCTTCCTCGTCCACATGCGCACCCCCACCGGCGGCGTCTTCCGCACCTACCGCGACACCAGGGCCAAGATCGCCGGGTTCCTCGAGGACTACGCCTACCTCATCCAGGGCCTGCTCAAGGTCCACCTCGCGAGCGCCGCCTCGGGCCGCGCCGACACCCGGTTCCTCGTCGGCGCCGAGGAACTCACCAGAGTCGCCCTCGAACGCTTCTCCGCCCCCACCGCGGGCACCGACATCCACCCCGGGACCCTCTTCGACACCCGCGACGCCCAGGCCGACCTCATCGTCCGCTCCGCTTCCACCCACGACGGCGCCATGCCCTCCGCTCAGGGTGTCATGCTCCACAACCTCATCGACCTCTACCTCGTCACACGCAACGACGCCTACCGCCAGCGCGCCGTCCAACTCGCCCACGCCCTCAGCGGCGAGATCACCCGCTCACCCGTCGCCGCCATCAACAGCACCCGCGCCGCCCTCCGACTGCTCACCGTCAAGCCCGACGCCTTCGACAACCTCCCGGACCCCCCCTCGACCCCCTCGACCCCCTCGACCCCCTCGACCCCCGACAGCCCCGCCGCCACCTCCGACATCGACACCACCGAGGACCCCGTCGTCCAGGTCCACGCCACCACCGACCGCCTGCTCATCCCCACCCGCGGCGATACCCCCGTCACCCTCACCCTCCGACTCACCATCGACCAGGGCTTCCACATCAACGCCAAACACCCCAACGTCGACGGCCTCGTCGGCCTCGCCGCCCGCGTCGTCGGCGGCACCGGCCTCCGCGTCGAACTCACCGAGCCCGACCCCAAGCCCTACACCGGCGGGGCGCTCCCCGAAGGCGAAGGCCCCCTCATGGTCCACACCGGCCAGGTCGAGATCACCCTCACCCTCACCCGCACCGCCGATGCCTGGCAGGGCCGCCCCATCATCGAACTCACCTACCAGGCCTGCGACGATCGCGCCTGCCTCAGGCCCCAGACCGTCACGCTCGACGTGGCCCTCGACCCCGCTCCCTGAACACACCCTCGCTTTCCCACTCATCCCCGCCCCCATCCCCGCCCCCCTCCCCGCCTCCGACCCCCCCGGCATCACGCGCGGGCGAGTCTGATCGCAACCGGGTCTGTTCCAGCCCCATGTTTCGGGGCCGTCGTGACCGCCGCGCCCGATCCCGGTCACCGCCCAGCCGAGGCGCCCGCCCGCGGGCCCCGC
>CAZDYM010000049.1:0-11605 GCA_964509325.1 uncultured Phycisphaeraceae bacterium | reverse complement strand
CGCCCGCAACGTCGTCAAGGTCCGCGCCCTCAAGGGGCTCAAGGCCCTCGTCTGAACGTCGGTGCTTCGACGGCAATCAGTGAAACGAACACGCCGGGCGTCCTTTCGGACGCCCGGTTGTCCTTTTCGAGGCACCGCGCATCAGCGGCAACAACCGAACCGGTGCCGGTCGCTCGCCGGTGCTGAGTGAAGAGCAACCAATCAACCCGAGTGACGGCCCAGCCCTCCTCACCCGCCGGAGGCGGATGCCACCAGATCAAACCCGCGCCGGCGCCGCCTGTGTCGCCGCGGCCTTCAGCGCCCGCTCCAGATCGTCCATCAAGTCCTGCACGTCCTCGACGCCCACGCTCAGCCGGATCAGCGAATCCGAGATCCCCAGCGCCGCCCGCTGCTCCGCCGGCACGCTCGCGTGCGTCATGATCGCCGGGTGATCCACCAGCGATTCGACGCCGCCCAGGCTCTCGGCCAGCGCGAACACGCGGCACGCTTCGAGGAACCGCCGCGCCTCCTCCAGCCCGCCCTTGAGGAAGAACGTGATCATCCCGCTCGCGCCCATCATCTGCTTCTGGTACACGCCGTGCTGCGGGTGGCTGGCCAGCGCCGGGTACACCACGCGCTCGACGCCCTTGTGCTGCTCCAGCCACTTGGCGATCTTCATCCCGCTCTCGTTGTGCCGCTGCATCCGCACGTCGAGCGTCTTGATGCCGCGCAGCACCAGGTACGAATCGAACGGGCCCAGGATGCTCCCCACCGAGTTCTGAAGGAACCGCACCCTCTTGCACAACTCAAGGTCCTTCACCACCAGCGCCCCGGCCACCACGTCCGAGTGCCCGTTCAGGTACTTCGTGCACGAGTGCAGCACGATGTCGCAGCCGTGCTCCAGCGGGCGCTGGTTGATCGGGCTGGCGAACGTGTTGTCGCACACCACCAGGCACCTCGGGTTGACGCGATGAGCGATCCGCGACACCGCCGCCAGGTCCACCAGCTTCAGCGTCGGGTTTGTCGGCGACTCGATCCACACCATGGCGGTGTCCGGTTTCATCGCCGCCTCGAACCTGTGAACATCCGTCAGGTCGATGAACGACACCTTCAACCCCTGCGAGCGCGTCCGCACCTTGGTGAACTGACGGTTCGTCCCGCCGTACACATCATCCATCGAGATCACATGCGCCCCGGCGTCGCACAGTTCCAGGGCCGTCGCCATCGCCGCCATGCCCGATGAGAACACGAACCCGCCGCAGGAAGGATCCTGGTCCTCGGTGATCGGCGAACCCTCGAGACCGCCGATCAGGCGCTCCACGGCGTACCGCGTCGGGTTGTGCGACCGCGCGTAGTCAAACCCCTTGTGAACCCCCGGCGACTCCTGCGCGTACGTCGAACTCGTGAAGATCGGCGGCATCACCGCCCCCGTCGTCTCCTCGAAGTGCTGGTGCGCATGGATCACACGGGTGGCCGGGCGGAGTTTTTCGGGGGGGACGTGCATGGGATGGCCTCGGGCTGCGATGAGCGATACCGAACCCGTGCGAACACACGTTGCAGGGAACGACGTATGGTACTGGGTCGCACCCGAGGCGTTAGTGGGAACCGCCGCACAAGTACGGGCTCAAAAGACGACGGGCGAAGCCGCGGTCCGTTCGGCGGAGGTCACGCCCAGAAGCACGCTGGGCAGCCATCGCTGCTTCACATCGGACCAGAAGTAGACGATTTCATAGGTTGTCACCGCACCGTTCATCGACCGCCACGGGATCGTGACTACGGCACATGTGGACTCGACCAGTTGATACTTGACCCCGAAGTCAAACGCCGTCCATTCAGTTGTATGGAGCGAGTTCCGGGCCGTCGGTGCTTCGTGGTTGAGCGTGGCGAACGCTGGCCCTTCTGACGTCGGCACCACGCGGATGTCGCTCAGCGCGGCTTGCGAAGGGTTGAAGGCGGCGATTGGAAACGACTCCATCGCGTCGCTCGTCCAGAACTTGCTCATCTGTTCACGGGTCATCCGTGTGCCGATGGTCCCTCCCCATGACGACATCAGATCGATGTAACCGTCAGGTGAGGGTGCCATCCACGCCGCGAACTGCGACGCGACCTGAGATGTCAATGCCTCACGCTGTTGCTCCGAGAGCGTCTTCCACCGCTGCGTGCCGGCAAACGCGGACTCGAACCTTCGCTTCAACTCATCGACTTCAATTGCGTCGCCTCGAGTGATGGCACGCCGCGCCTCGACATGAGGCTTTGCTAGATCAACACCATTACGATTGTTCGGAAGGCCAAGGATGAAATAGACCGCCACCGCAACGAGCGCCACGGCGGCGATGATGGAAATGCGGGCGGTCACACGCCGACCGCCCGCGGCACCAGCAAGTGGCCTCACCATGGATCAGTACCCCAAGGCACCGTGCCGTCGCAGGTCGCTTCGATGTTGCCATTTTCCAGCGAGTAGAAAGCGCAGTGGCCCGTGAAGCAGCAGCGCCGATAGAGTTTGCCAGTCAGACCCGTTGCCACGCAGCAGGAACCTCCAGCGCAGTTCATTCCGGGCTGAACGCCTCCCGGCCCATGCACTGGCGGACAGTTTCCGTAGATTTCAGTGCAGCAATTCGTAGCCAGCGCCTGGGTCATGACGCCGCCAGCCACCAGAGCCAAACCAGCAAGAGGGGTCAAGCGGCGAAGCAGGTTGAAAACCTCCATCTTAAACCATCCCTTCTTTACGTTCTGCCGAGGCGGGACCAGAAAGAAGCAACAGTGCCGCGCCCGCCGCCAACAGCCCGTTGCGAACGAACTCGGTCATCCCCGGCACGCCCCGAGAACCCACGCAGCCGCACGGCGTCTCGGGAGCCCATACCTTCAACACCGCCAAGTAAGCCGTAAAGCAAATCAGCATCAACAGACTCGCGGCACGAGCGGCGCGTCCACCCACGAGAATGAGTGTGCTTCCGATCATCACTTGCAGCAAAAGAGCAATACCAATGACCTAAGCGCCCGCCTTCGCACTCCCCATGAGCGTGTTGATACCGTCGATCGCGGCCTGGGGGTTGATCGCTTTTGCAAAACCGGCGTAGATGAAGAGCCCACCAAGAGCGGCGTCCGCCCATCGCACCGGATGACGCATATCTGCGAGCCACACCCGGTTCATTCGTAGTCCCTGCCCCGCACGCCACCGCGCGTCGTGACCAGCGGGCGGTTGAGATTGTTGTCGAGCGAGTTTCGCACGCCAACGGTCGAATCCTCGAGCGGCCGCGTCTCCGCATGCCCGTCCACAAAGGCGATCGCCGAGCCCGCCGCGCTCTCGGCGGGATCGTGCAGCATCGCTTTCTGTGCAGGGAACTGCACCTCGCTCAGACCCGCCGCGCGCCACATCGCGCGCGTCTGCGTTGCACCCGGCTCCCAATAGCCGGGTTCAGTCATGAATGCCTGGCCAAGCAGAAAGTCCGAAGGCGAACGGGCCCAAGAAACTGCAGGCGACCGTTCAACGCGCTGCACGCCCTCCACGAAACCACCACCGAGGGCTTCGATCGCCACGTTCCACATGGTGATCTGTGCGAAGTAATGCGTCGTCAGTTTCGCTTCGGGCGTGCGAATCTCGATCATCGAACCAGACGCCGCATCAAGCGGCATCACCACCGGGAATCGCTGGCCGTTCGACTCGGCAAAGCTTAAGAGCGTCGCGCTGCACTGCTGCACTTTCGACAGCACGCCCGCGTGGTTGGCCTGTGCGCGAGACTTTTGAATCACAGGCACTGCGACCGCGATCAGAATCGCAACCACCGCGATCACGACCAACAACTCCACCAAGCTGAACGCTTGGCGACGCAGTCGGACAACTGGACATGAGCATCCCCGAGACCTCATTTCAATAGGATACCCCCCCCCCTGCTTTGTCAAACTGACAGCAGGCGAAATCGGAACCAAACCCCCACTCAGAAATAGGGCTCAAGCCCGACCAACGTCGGCCCCGTCATCCTCCGCCCCCACATCTCCACTCGGATCATCCCCCGTCGCCGCGGCATCCGCCAAGAGGTCGTTCCGCCACAGCGGGTTGTGCTGGTTGAGCGAGCCGCACGACGGGCACGCCACGCCGTGAACGCCCTGCGGCTCTTTGGAAAGATCGTGCCCACAGGTCCAGCACACATGGTCGCCCAACCGGTGGGTCACCCGGTCAATGCCCCAGGTCAGCGCCGCGACCGTCACGCCGACCAGCGGCAGCATCAGCCACGCCGGCCCGAGCGACGCCGCCCCCATCAGCACCAGCGGCAGACCCACGATCAGCACGAACACCCGCAGGCGCACCGCGCCGAACCAGGTCATCGAGCGATCACGGAGTTTGGAAAGAGAGCGTCGCATGGGTCGATCACGCGCGGCGGCAAAGGCTCGGCACACCGACAGACGAGCCAAGATGGTACATCGGCCCCGAGGAGCCCGGCAACACGAAAACCGGCCCGCCAACCGCGGGCCGGGCGGGGTTCCCTGCCATCACGCCGACGCGCGCCGGGACACGTCAGCCGGCGATCGCCAGACTGGTCTTCCGGGCGGCGGCCCCGCCCTGGTGCGCCAGCATCGCCCCGGACTTGCCGGTGGTGGCGATCACCGGTCCGGCGGGGCGCAGCGCCTCGATCGGCAGCCCCCCGCGATCGGCCCGGAACTGCTGCATCAGGTGCAGACGGCTCCGCACGTTCGCGTCTCGGAACAACCGCTTCAGGTGGGCCCGAACGCTGTGGTACGTCAGCCCGGTCCGCTCGGCGATCTGGTCGTCGTCGTACCCGCCCAGCACGTCATCCAGCACGCGCCGGCTCTGCGGCTTCAACGCCTTCATCCACCCCGGCTCGGCCCGCCACGACGACGCCCAGCACTGCGCCATGAACGACGCCACCGCCTGCGCCTTGCGGACCACGTCCTCCGGCACCACGCCCTTCTCGTCGAGCCGCTGGAAGGTCAACATCAGCTCGGCCCCGTCCGCCCGGTGGAACAGCGCGACCAGGCAGTCGCCCGTCAGACGCATCGGGCTCAGCACTTCCATGAACAGCCGCGACGACTTGAACGCACGCTCCTCGATGATGTCGCTGCGCCGGAACACCATGTTCCGGTCCAGCGCCGCCAGTTTCGCCGCCAGCGGACGCTCCTTGAGATCCCACCGCGTCACCTCGGTGATGCGCTGGCACGCCTCGGCGGGCCAGGCCCCGCTCACCTGCACCGCGCTCGCCGAGCCCTCCACCCCGCGTTCAAACACCGCCGCCGACACGTAGTCCATGCCCAGCGCTTCGGCGGCGATGTCGATCATCGACCGCAGCAGCGCCGAGCCGCACGCCGGAGGATTCCCGCACACCTGGCCCAGCCGGTAGATCGCACGAACCACGTTGGCGTTTTCCATCTCTTTCACTCCGCGCTCCGCGGCCGCGTCTCGCGGCCACGCCTCATCAGGGAGGTCGGTCTCGGAAGCGCGACGCCGGAATGCCCGACGCCTCGCTCCACTGGGTTGCAACCCGCGGGGGCCGACTCAACGGGCCCGGCGGTGCTTGCCTTCCACCAGAACCCCGACCGTCAGGCAGGGGGCTCTTCTCCGCGCCCACCCGATCCCGCCCGCATCGGGCCCAACCCCGGTCTCCCTTCCCGTCCCTGCGGCTCGCTCCTCCAGCGGCATCTCGACACTCTCTCGACCCCTCGCACTCGCTTCCGCGCCGGGTTCCGCTGTCCCATGCGGGACCCCGTGCGTCGGTCTGCCCGGGCCGCGGCGTGTTCCGGCACCAATCGGCCAGACTCGGACGGCCTCCTCCAGCGGAGCCGTCCCTCGCACCCCACGCGCCCGCCCTCAAGGCAGGCCCGTGCTTGACACCGGCTCTCTCTTCCGGTCTGGATGCGGACCCTGGTTACGCGCGGGTTTCAAGAGCCGGCGAAGCCCGGCGCGGGTTCGAGTGCGTCACTTGTCAACCGGTCCTCGCACCTTTCCAGGGGCCCGATTTCCGGTGCCTGTCGATACGGCATGCGAAAAAGCACGGTTGCTGCCAATCCGCAGCATTTTCGAAGATGACACCACTTTTCAGCCCCGTCAAGCCAAATTCGGGAAATGGTGTCGCTCTCGAAGGAAAGACCCCGTCGCGGGCTGATTTCAACCAGCATCTCTGAGGCGGGCGGCCCGCCTGTCCAAACCGGATTCAGGCTGGCCCGCCCGTCCGTGCCTTGGGGATCCCGGGATACGGAAGACCGGTCTCCGACCTGCAACCGGTCTCGGCAATGTTTCCCGCCTCAGACAGCGTCACGAGACTTGGCGCGACGGGCCTTCGGCTTTACTTTGTGAAGATCACGTCAGAAGAACTTTGCAGTTCGCCGGGTTCCTCGTGATGCCACGGGAACCGGGCGGGTTCGCGGAACGAACCGACTTCACGCGCTTCAGTATCGAGAGGACAACACGTTGCGGGTGTCTCTCCGCTCTTGGGAACCGCCGACGAACCGAGATGCAGGGCGGGCGTGTTGAGAACGTATTTGGTTTTCGTCAAGAATCGGATCGAGAGCAAGGATGTTCTCGGACCTTCACAGAAGCAAGGTCAACCTCACACGCCCCAACCGTCCCGCGTCCACCCCCCCGCCCCCCGCCCCCCGCCCCCCGGCCCTCCACCCGTCGCGACCGAACGAACTGAACCCGTACGACCTGAACCGACCCTGATCTCAAACGACCCTGATCTGAGACGACCCAGGTCCCAACCGAAAGGACATCGCTCGATATGGATCAACGCCCCAACCGTCGCGCTCGTGCCGGCTTCACGCTGGTTGAACTCCTGGTCGTCGTGGCGGTGATCGCCTTGCTGATCGGCCTGCTGCTGCCCGCCCTCTCGAAGGCCCGTGCCGCCGGTTACACCGCCACTGGGCTGTCCACTCAGAAGCAACTGGTGCTGGGGCTCATCAGCCACGGGAGCTCGAACGATTTCGAGATCGCCGGCATCAACACCACCGGTCGGAAGGTGCAGGGGATCGCGAGCTCCAACTTTGACCGGATGAACCAGTCCGACAGCATGCCCACGCAAGGCTGGGACTGGATGACCCCCGCCCTGGCCGGGGAAGTGAACTTCCCGGTCGGACGCTCGGAGCGCATGGTCCACAACTTCCGTGAGTACGCCGACCCCGCCAACCGTGAGACGCTGACCGCCGCGCAGCTGGACAACGGTGATTTCGGCACCAACACCCCCGATTTCCCCTCGATGGCGTCGCTGGCGACCAGCCGCGGCTCGATCCCGGCGCCCAGTTTCCTGATGCCGGGCGTGTTCCAGCTCATCGGCGGGGTGGTCAACCCCCCGACGACCAACACCGACCCGATCGGCCAGACCAGCGAAGCCCGCGCCTGCGTCGAGCTCGCCCCGGGTTACCGCCCGCGCATCGACAAGGTGGGCCAGGCGTCGAGCAAGGTCGCCATCGCGGACGGGTACTACGACGTCACGTCCAATCCCTCGAAGATGGATGTCCATCCCTTCGCCGCTCAGCAGGACCTGAACTGGGGGGCTTTCGCCTCCGAGGGCACCGTGCGGAAGAACGCGCGCGCGTACGCCGAGGGTGAGCTCAATCTGAAACTGTCGTACCGTCACAACGCCCGTATGAACGCCACGTTCTGGGACGGGCACGGCGAGACCATCAACGACGAAACCTCCCGGAACCCGAACCTGTGGTACCCCACCGGTTCGCTGTTCAAGAACGTGAACGCCCACAGCTCCTCCACCGCGTTCTACGGCACGGGCACCAACTTCCCGCGTCGGATCAACTGAGTTCTCCGAAATCTGCCCGAACTTCGATCCAAGCCCGGCCCGAGCCGGGCTTTTTTGTTGGGGTGGACCCAAACGCGATTTCTCCGACGTTTCGGGAGATTCCCTCGCCCATCTCCACACGGTATGCGGCAGATTGTGTTTTTTTCCTTACAAGTATCGAAAAACTCTTCCAATTCCGAGCCGGGGCGATATGGTATGCGGAGCCTCGGCGTGGAGCGCCGTGGTACCCCGAGCACCTGCCTCGTAACAGAGGACCTGGAGAGATCGCAATGACGAACCGTGATGCCGTGCGGCATGTCGCCGCCGCTGCTCTGATCGCCTCGAGCGCCGGCCTGGCGATGGCCGCGAAGTACGACCCGACCGCGGCGGGCGCGCCGGCGCGGGTGACCACCGCCGCCGCCGCCGCCGGCACCGTGAGCCTGACCAAGGCCGCCACGAAGTTGTACGGCCCGGGCGGGTCGTACAACAGCGTGAACGTGTCGGCCCCGTTCATCTTCGACCGCCAGGACGGCTTCCAGAACAACGCGGTGGCGGAAGTGATCGGCGGGACGCCCAAGGCGATGACCTCAACCTTCACCGACGTGTTCATCAACCCCCCGAACACCACCTACGAGCAGGAGAAGCTCGCGAATCACTGGGGTCTGGCGGCGTACAACATCGTGGGCGTGGGCACCGCGACCGGCAACGACGTGATCATCGATGAGAGCGTCACCCCGGTGGAGGTCGCCCAGAACCCCGCCGTCCCGTACTCGACCAACTTCCGTGACTGGTCCAACGGGATGGGCTCGCTGCTCGCCGACGGCACGGCCCTGTGGCGCGCGAACTTCAGCTCGGCGGCCAGCCCCTCGCAGAACAACATCGAGACGCTGAGCGTCGCCGGCAGCCTGGGCAACGGCACGGGCGGCCCGGCGGTCTCGGGCGGGAACAAGATCTACCTGGTGGGCAACGGCATCGACGCCTCCGGCGCCGGCAGTTCGTTCCTGTCGCCCCCGTCGGGCGCCCGCCTCAACAACGGGAACCTGGTGGTGGCCCAGACCGCGTTCGGCTCGGGCCTGGCCCGCACCGGCGTGTTCGCGAGCATCTACTCCGGCGCCCGCATCTCGTGGACCAACCCGCCCTACCGCTGGCCCGTGGCGAACTACCCGCTGATCACCGACCCCGCCGGCGCGTACCCGACCGACGGCGAGATCCGCACCAGCAACCACCGCGTCACCAAACTGGTCCGCGCCGAGTGCTCCAGCGAGACCACCTACATCTCGTTCGGCGAGGGCTCGGTCACCGCCGCTTCCGGCGCCGCGTTCCCCAACAACCACACCTTCTCGGGTGCGGGCTTCGGCCCCAAGGTGATCTTTGTCGACACCGTTGATACCGGCGTGGCCCAGAACCTGAACGGGTTCACCAACGGCTTCGCCTTCATCTCCGCCGACCCCGCCGCGACCTACACCCCCGGCACCGTGGGCGGGCGCGGGCAGATCGGCCCGATCAACCAGCGCTACCGCTTCATCGAGATCCAGGGCACCGGCAGCAACGGCTTCGCCCAGCACGACATCAACACCAAGGGCCAGGTCGTCGCCCTGTGGGCCGACTTCAACGACACGCTGAACCCCGTCTACCGCATCCACCTCTACAACCCGATCTTCTCCGACGTCAATCCCTGCCAGATCGTCGGCTACCAGGCCCCGGTGGTCATCGCCGAGGCCGGCGTGAACTACGGCGGGACGACCTTCGTCACCCAGAACGACTCGTTCATCACGGGCACCTGCCCGACCCAGACCCTGGGCACGGCTCTGCTGGCGCCGTTCTCCGGCGTGTCGATCGACGACGCCGGCAACGTCTCGTTCTTCGGCACCACCGAGTCGAACGAGGTGCTGGTGAACTGGGTGGACTGCAACAACATCCCGCTGGGCACCGCCCCCGATGTCCGCTCGTCGACCGTGAGCCTGTGCTTCTACGACGCCGCCACCGGGTCTCTGTACCGGGTGGTGGACGGCGGCCAGAACGGCGACCTGCTGACCGGCCCCGGCGCCACCTACAAGATCGGCCGCTCGCCGACCACCAACGACTCCGACTCGTACGGCGCCGAGGGCGCTTCCGAGACCGGCAACGTCTTCGCCTTCACCGTCCGCAACGGGACCGACGAGGGCAACACCGACTCGAACGGCGACGGCTTCAACCAGGACGGCGGCACGCTGAATCACGGCACCCCGAACGAGACCGCGGTCCGCGCCACCGTGCTCGTCTCGCTGGGCGCGTACACCCCGCCCGTCCCGGACTGCAAGGGCGACCTGAACGGCGACCAGCAGCGGAACACCGCCGACCTGGTCTCGTTCCTGAGCCTCTTCGGGCAGACCGTCCCGCCCGCCAGCCCGCTCGCCGACTTCAACAACGACAACCAGATCAACACCAGCGACCTGGTGGCGTTCCTGGGCGTGTTCGGCGTGCCCTGCCCCCAGTAACCCGAGCGTGAACCGGGCTTGAAGGCCCGACTCGAAGCGATCGCGCCCTGCGGAGCCGTCTCCGCGGGGCATTTCTTTTCGTCGTGAGGGTGAGCCTGGGGTCGGCGCGTGGGGTCGGGGGGTGGCAGGGGGGCATGGAAGTGGGGGTGGAAGCGGTGGGTGCAACTGGGGGTGCAGGGCGAATCGGCTCGGCCCTCCGCGCCGGTTGGAGATTGGTGCCGCCGCTGTCGGTACGCTGAGGGCGTGCGCCCCGTGACCGCCGCCATCCTGCTCTCGCTGCTCACGCTGCCGCTGTACTTTTGGAACCTGACGGACCTGGGGCTGTTCAACACGCAGGAATCGATCCGGGTGAACGTGGCGCGGGAGATGCAGCGCCGGGGCGCGGAAACCGGCGAGTGGTTGGTGCCGATCCGGCGGGGAGAGCCGTACATCGCCAAGCCGCCGATGGTGTATTGGAGCCAGATCGGGCTCGCGCGAGCGAGGCGGGCGCTGGGCGGCACGGGCGAGGTGGGCGAGTTCGAGCTGCGCCTGAACGCGGCGCTGTGGGGCTGGGCGGGGGTGCTGGCGACGTACTTCGCGGCGCGCCGGCTTCTGGCGGAGGCTTCGCCCGATGCCGGGGCCGGCGGGGGGTGGATCGATCCGGCGTTCTGGAGCGCCGCGGCGCTCGCCGTGGGCGTGCTGCCGACCCAATCGGCCCGCGTGGGGGAGATCGACGTGATGCTGATCGCGCCGGTGACGGTGGCGATCACGGGGCTGCACCTGTCGTGGCGCCGGATGCTCGGGCACGGGCGGGCCCACTGGGGGTGGATCGTGGTCGCGACGGCGGCGTCGTGCGTCGCCGCGGCGGTGAAGGGGCCTTCGGGGCTGATCGTGATCGCGCTGGGGGGGTGCGGTCCGGCGTTGGTGCGGTCGGCGCTGTCGCGCGGGCCGCTGACGCTGGGAGGCGAGGCGCTGTCGCGTGGGCGCTGGGCGTTCAAGCAGATCGAGTCGACGCACCCGGTGCTGGTGCTGGGGCTGCCGCTGCTGCTGCTGTGGCTGTGGCTGCGCGAGGCGCGGGCCCGTCTGGGGCCCGAGCGGTTCGAGGAGCTGGTGAACCTCGAGGTGCAGGACAACCTGCGCTGGTTCGATTTCTCCGGGACGGCGCGGTACGTCGAGGCGGTGACGATCGCGCTGGGCGCGTTCCTGCCGTTCGCGCTGATCGGCCTGTGGCGGGCGGCGCGGTCGTGGCGCGAGGCGCGGGCGGTTTCGCCCGGGGTGCTGACGGTCCTGTGCTGGTTCGGGCTGGGTCTGCTGGCGTTTGTGATCAGCACCAAGGGGGTGGGGCGGTACCTCACCCCGATCTGGCCGGCGATGGCGATGCTCGCCGGGCTGGGCGTGGCGACGCTGGCGGCGCGGGAGCGGTACCCC
>CAZDYM010000048.1:0-11947 GCA_964509325.1 uncultured Phycisphaeraceae bacterium | reverse complement strand
ACTCGCGGTCGTCGCGCGACCACTTCGTCTTGTCCGCCCCGCCCACCTCCCCCATCTGGCCGCGCCGCAGCGTCACCTTCTGGTACCCCACCTCCAGGTCCGCCCCGTTCGCGCCGGCCCCCGGGCGGAACACCCGCAGCAGCACCGGCTCGCTCGGCAACGCCGCCTCGATCCCTTCCCGCGTCAGCGAAGCCAGGAACTGCCGACCCTCCTCGATCCCGTGCCGGCGCAGCGTGTTCTCCACCTGCTGGTCCCGGAACGTCGCCGTCGCGATCGCCGTCTCCAGAATCCCCCGGGCCCACGCGAAGTTCCCCGACGGGCAATCAAACTGAAAGATCACGAACTGCCCCGGCTCCGGCATGAACACCGTGTACCCAGAGCTCGGCAGGTTCGCCGCCTCCGGCACGTCCAGGTACACCCGCGACGCCGACTGCCCGTTGATCACCAGGTTGTCCACCCGGTCGAACGCCCGCACCTGCATCCGCCGGCGCGTCGCCGGGTTCACCGCACCCTGAGCCGAGCGCCGCTGCTCCACGATGCTGTCCAGCACGTCCCGCGTGGTCAGCCCCGTGTTCCGCGACACCGACCCGAACACCTGCAGCAGCCACCCAACCTTGCTCGGATCATCCGAAGACCGCACCGTCAGCCGGCTGTCGGTCCCCACTCCGGAGGTCTCCGCCACCGCACCGACCGGCATCCGAACCGTCAGATTCAGCCCCGGCACATCCACCGGCGTCTCCGCCAACTCCACCACCGTCGGCGCCGGCACGTGGGAAGGCGGCCCCGCCTCCTGCCCCACGCTCACGCCGCACAGCGACCCAGCCCACGCCACCCCGAACAAAATCAGTCCAAATCCCCAGCCGCGATGATGATGGTCGGTGTGCATGGCTTGTGGATGCTGAAACCGCGAACCGACCGGCGGGACGCAACCCCGCCGGCCACCGAGTCTCGACCCCGGATCGGCCCCGGTCGAAGTCCTCTCATACTCTACCTATCGGCCCCTCACCCACCCGGGTTCCATCAAGAGAGAAGCGGAACCAACAACGACCTTCCTCCCCCGATCGCCCCATCCCGGGCCCCAATCCCCGGACCCCGCTTTCACCCCACCTTGACACCGCCGAAATTCTCGCTACCCTCTCCCTCCCCCCTTGAGCGGCCCCCGCGCGCCATGGGGGAACATGGGCTGTTGGTGGGACCGCGCTTCCCGCAGTGACACGCACTGCCAAGCCGGTCACGGCCACAACCAGACCTCGGCGGTACCACCTGCCCGACCCGGCTCACCCCGGCACCGGCCAGAATGGCCCCGAACCAAGCGACAGGCTCGCCGCCTGATCGCCCGTGTGATCCTCCCCGCGCCGCCAACCCAGAGTGGGCCACCCGGCGTCCCCCAGTCCCCGTTTGATCGAGCCTCAGCGGCTCAGGATGAAGCATGAGCGTTGGCCGCATCCGAATCCGAATGGAGTCCTACGACCACCAGGCGCTCGACGTCTCCGCCAAGGAGATCGTCGACCACGCCAAGCGCACCAGCGCCAAGGTGGCCGGGCCTGTTCCGCTGCCGACCCGCATCGAGCGCTACACCGTGCTCCGCTCCCCCTTCATCGATAAGAAGTCGCGCGAGCAGTTCGAGATCCGCACCCACAAACGCATCATCGACATCACCGAACCGAACGCCCGCACCGTCGAGGCCCTCAACCGCCTCGTCGTCCCCGCCGGCGTGTTCATCAAGATCAAGGCGTAACCAGGCGGCACGGCTCCCCGTGCCGTGTCTTTTTCATTCGGCTCCCCGTCCGACATCCTCCCGGCTCCTCTGCCCGCCGACGGTCGTGAATCCCGAGGCACCCAAAGAGGCACGAGCACCCGAAAGCGAATCACCATGGGCCTCTCACTGCTCGGCAAAAAAATCGGCATGACCCGCGTCTTCGACGACGCCGGCGTCTCCGTGCCCGTCACCGTCATCCAGTGCGGCCCCTGCGTCGTCACCCAACTCCGAACCCAGGAGACCGACGGCTACACCGCCGTCCAGATCGGCTTCGGCGACATGAAGCCCCGCAACTCGACCATGCCCATGATCGGCCACGACGCCAAGGCCAGAACCGGCCCCAAGCGCACCCACATCGAGTTCCGCGTCGACCCCAAGCAACTCGCCGAGTACACCGTCGGCCAGGAACTCACCGTCGCCGCTCTCGAGGGCCTCAAGTACGTCGACGTCATCGGCACCAGCAAGGGCAAGGGCTTCGCCGGCACCATGAAGCGCCACAACTTCAAGGGCATGCCCGCCAGCCACGGCACCGAACGCAAGCACCGCTCCCCGGGCTCCATCGGCTCCCACTCCTCCAACCGCGGCACCGGCACCCTGAAGCGCGGCATCCGCATGTCCGGCCAGCTCGGCAACGAGCGCAGCACCCAACGCGCCCTCGACGTGGTCCGCATCGACGCCGACAAGGGCCTCATCCTCGTCAAGGGCTCGGTCCCCGGCCCGGCCACCGGCACCGTCGAGGTCCGCACCCCCGTCCGCCTCTACCGACCCAAGGCCCGCAAGCAGGCCGAGGCTTCCAAGAAGTAACCATCCCCCGCACGCCCCCTCACCCTGACCCCCCACCCACCCCGGGGCGCGTGCCGTCAACGATCCACGATTCGGTTTCGAGTATCGAGAGTCCAGTCCCCCGGCGGCTCGTTCGCAAGATCGATCCCGCCTGCCGGAAAGGTCGCACGGGGCCCACGCCCCGGATACCGCCCGGCGCATCAAAGCGGCTTTTCGCCGAGTCAGACCCGGACCCGCGCCACGCGATTCGTCGCACGCGGCCGCCGGGCGAGGCGCTCCCCCCGATCGCTTTCTCTCCCGCGTGTTGCGGGAACGATCCGGGGCGGACAGGCGAACGACGAGTGAGATTCCCCATGGAAGTCCCCGTCCTCAACATGCAGGGCAAGCAGGTCGGCACCATCAACGTCGACGAGATGGCCCTGGGCGGCGAGGTGAACCCCGCGCTGCTCAAGCAGGCTTACGTCCGTTACCACGCCAACCAGCGCCAAGGCTCGGCCCGCACCAAGAACCGCGGCCGCGTCGAAGGCTCCACCCGCAAACTCTACAAGCAGAAGCACACCGGCAACGCCCGCGCCGGCACGGTCCGCACCAATCTGCGCAAGGGCGGCGGCCGCGCGTTCGCCAAGGTCAAGGAGCGCGTCGACTACCGCCTCGACATGCCCGTCAAGATGCGCCGCAAGGCCAACCGCAACGCCCTGCTCGCCAAGCTTCTCGACAAGGAAGTAAAGGTGCTCGACGGGCTGGCCTTCAGCACCCCCAAGACCAGCGCCTTCCAGGAGCTCCTCGCCGCTCTGGGCATCGACCGCACCTGCCTGGTCGCGATCCACCCCCAGAACGAGGCCGCCCGCAAGGCCGCCCGCAACCTCGAGCACGTCAGCGTCTGCAACAGCACCCAGCTCACCTGCTGGGACATGCTCAACAGCCGCTACATGGTCATCACCAAGGACGACCTCCAAGCCTGGATCAGCGGCCCCTCCAGCCAGACCGGCAAGACCGTGAAGGCCCCGTCGGCCCCTGAGGCCGACAAGGCCGCCAAGCAGCCCAGGCAGCCCAAGCAACCGAAGACCGCCAAGGCCCCGGCCAACAGCAAGAAGGAGGCCAACTAAGCCATGCCCCGCAACCCTCCTCCCGTCGCGCTGCCCGCCCATGAAGTGCTCAAGCGCCCCCTCCTCAGCGAGAAGAGCACCTGGGCCTCCGGCGAACAGAAGCGCTTCACCTTCCTCGTCGATCCCCGCGCCACCAAGACCGAGATCAAGGCCGCCGTCCAGCAGATGTACAAGGTCCGCGTCGTCGGCGTCAACACCGTCGTCAACCAGTCGCGCGACCGCGTCATGAAGTACGGCTTCGTCCCCGGCAAGGTCTCCAAGAAGGCCATCGTCCGCGTCCACGCCGACGACACCCTCGAGTTGTTCTAAGCACGCACCCCGGACCACCGGCCGCACGCCCGTTCAAGCCGCAAGCCGCAAGCCACACGCCTCACCAGGACCGACCCATGCCCATCCGCATGTACAGACCGACCTCCGCCGGGCGCCGCAACGCCTCGGTGAACTCGTTCGCCGAGATCACCAAGTCGCGCCCGGAGAAGTCGCTCACCGTCCCCATCCAGAAGAGCTCCGGGCGCAACAACACCGGCGTCGTCACCGTCCGCGGCCGCGGCGGCGGCCACAAGAAGCTCTACCGCAAGATCGACTTCAAACGCAACGACCGCAACGACATCCCGGGCAAGGTCGTCGGCATCGAGTACGACCCCAACCGCACCGCCTTCATCGCCCTCATCGAGTACACCGACGGCGTCAAGCGCTACATCGTCGCCCCCGCCGGCCTCAGGGACGGCGCCACCATCCTCGCCTCCGAGTCCGCCATCGACCCCATCGTCGGGAACTGCATGCGGCTCCGCGACATCCCCACCGGCCTGGACGTCCACTGCATCGAACTCGCCCCCGGCAAGGGCGCCCAGCTGTGCCGCTCCGCCGGCATGTACGCCAAACTCAGCAACAAGGAAGACCACTACGCCACCCTGGTCCTCCCCTCCGGCGAAATCCGCCGCGTGTCCATCGACTGCCGCGCCACCATCGGCCAGGTCGGCAACGCCGATCAGAACCAGGTCATGCTCGGCAAGGCCGGCAAGACCCGCCACAAGGGACGCCGACCCAAGACCCGCGGCATGGCCATGCACCACGGCCTGCACCCCATGGGCGGCGGCTCCGGCCGCAGCAAGGGCAACCGACCCCCCGTCAGCCGCACGGGCGTCCCCGCCAAGGGCGGCCCCACTCGCAACAAGAAGAAGTTCTCCTCCAAACTCATCATCCGCCGCCGCTACAGCAAGCGCTTCGGCCAGCTGCATTGAGAGATGGCGCCAGGCGCCGGGCATCAGGCACTGGGCACTGGGCATCAGGCACTGGGCATCAGAACATCGCGTCCTCCGACTCCCGAACTCCGACTCCCGACTTCCGTTCTTAGGACCCTCCCATGACTCGTTCGCTCAAAAAAGGACCCTACGTCGACGAGCGCCTCTACATGCGGGTTGAGAAACTCAACCAGCAGAACAAGCGCGAGCCCATGAAGACCTGGCGCCGCGCCTGCACCATCGTCCCCGAGTTCATCGGGCACACCTTCAAGGTCCACAACGGCAAGGGCTTCGTCGACGTCTTCGTCACCGAGGACATGGTCGGTCACAAGCTCGGCGAGTTCTCCAACTCCCGCACCTTCCGCGGCCACACCAACAAGAAGGAAGGCATCGCCGACGCCAAGGCCTGAGCCCCCTCTCCCTTCCAGCCACCCCCACCCCCTCCCCCCGAACAGGCACACTCCCTCCGGCCCCCAAGGGCCCTCAAGGCCCGACAGGAGCAGACCCCGTGATCATCCTCCCCGACAGACTCAAGAAGGCCGCCAAGGCCGCCAACGTGGACGCCGAGGCCCTCGCCGCGGCGCTCCCCAAGCCCTCGTCCCGCCGCAAGCAGGACGAACTCGCGCTCAAGAAGGTCACCAACTGGATGAACGGGCGCAACCACCCCCGCGCCAAGCCCCAGGAGGTCGCCGCCCTTGCCGGCGCCCTTGGCTGCGAGCCCCGCGACCTGGTCCGCTTCACCAGCACCAGCCGCTTCGTCCGATCCACCCCGCGCAAGGCCCGCCTGGTCGTCGACCTGGTCCGCGGCAAGCGCGTCGACGAGGCCCAGGCCCTGCTCCAGTTCTCCCCGCGCCGCGCCTCGGTCTTCGTCTGGAAGGCCCTCAACAGCGCCATCGCCCAGGCCGAGCAGAACGACGCCGCCGTCGACCGCCTCTACATCACCGACGGCCGCGTCGACGACTCCGTCCGCATCAAGCGCTTCCAGCCCAAGGACCGCGGTCGCGCCCACCCCATCATCAAACGAACCTGCCACATCACCATCGGCGTCGAGGAGCGAGCCTAACCATGGGACAAAAAACCCCCCCATTCGGTCTCCGCGTTGGCATCACCGAGGCCCACAAGAGCCGCTGGTACGCCCCCAAGGCGCTCTACGGCGAGCTCCTCGTCGAGGACTACAAGATCCGCCGGTTCGTCGACAAACGCCTCAACCGCACCCCGCCCTTCGCCGCGGTGTCGGACATCCACATCGAGCGCACCCGCGAGGAACTCAAGGTCGTCGTCAAGACCGCCCGCCCCGGGCTCGTCATCGGCCCCAAGGGCGCCGAGGTCGAGAAGCTCACCAACGAACTCCAGTACATGACCGGCCGCAAGGTCTCGATCTCGATCCTCGAGATCCGCAACCCCGACATCGACCCGCAGCTCATCGGCGAGGCCGTCGCCGAGCAGCTCAAGAAGCGCGCCTCGTACCGCCGCGTCGTCAAGATGCGCGCCGAGGCCGCGCTGCAGGCCGGCGCCAAGGGCGTCCGCATCCTGCTCTCGGGACGCCTCGGCGGCGCCGAACTGGCCCGCAGGCTCGACACCCGCATGGGCTCGATGCCGCTGAGCACCTTCCAGGCCAACGTGCAGTACGGCTTCGCGGAGGCGTACACCTCCTACGGCGCCATCGGGATCAAGGTGTGGGTGTACCGCGGCATGTACGCCGAGGGCGTCACCGAGGAAGAGGGCATCTCCGACGCCGCCGGCGCCCGCCCCAGGGCCCGCGGCCGGCGCTGAGCCCGAAGCCACCACCGAGCACCATCGACCCGACCCCGACCCCGACCCCGACCCCAGACCGCAAGACCCAAGACTGAAATCGAGGCGAACCCATGCCCCGGATGCCAAAGCGAGTCAAGTTCCGCAAAGAGATGCGCCGCGTGCGCGACCGAAAGGCCACCAAGGGCAACTACGTCGCCTTCGGCGACTTCGGCCTGCAGGCCCTCGCCGGCTGCTGGATGACCGCCCGCCAGCTCGAAGCCGGCCGCGTCGCCAGCCAGCACTTCCTCAAGCGCCAGGGCAAGATCATCATGCGCGTCTTCCCCGACAAGCCCATCTCCAAGAAGCCCCTGGAGACCCGCATGGGCACCGGCAAGGCCGACGTCGAGTACTGGGCCGCCCGCGTCCGACCCGGGACCATGATCTTCGAGGTCGCCGGCGTCTCCGAGGACATCGCCAAGCAGGCCCTGGTGCGCGTCGCCATGAAGATGCCCGTCCGCTGCCGCTTCGTCCGCAGACGCGTGGCGGTGTGACGCCGCGGGGCGCCGGGCAACCGGCCCCGGGCATCGGAGAGAAAAGCAAGCAAGGGTACGAACCGGACGCACGCCGCAACGCAGGACCGAACCATGAAGGCCGCTGAGATCCGCAAGATGACCGACGAAGAGATCGCCCTGGAGGTCGCCAGCCTCCAGAAGAAGACCTACGACCTGCGCTGCCAGGCCGCCACCGAGAAGATCGAGGACCCCAGCCAGTTCAAGAAGTCGCGCCGCGACATCGCCCGGCTCCTCACCGAATCCAACGCCCGCAAGGCCAACCGCGCCGCCTCCAAGAAGGTGAAGGCATGAAGAAGACCGAACCCGCCACCAAGATCAAGGGCGCCAAGATCGGCGTCGTCGAGTCCGACAAGCGCTCCAAGTCGCGCCGCGTCGTCGTCTCGTTCCTCACCATGCACCCCAAGTACGGCAAGTACGTCCGCAACCGCTCCGTGCTGCAGGTCCACGACGAGAACAACGAGAGCCGCCTGGGCGACCGCGTCGAGGTCGCCCCGTGCCGACCCATGAGCAAGACCAAGTTCTTCACCCTCGTCCGCGTCGTCGAGCGGGCCGTCGCCGAGGCTTGAGCCCCCGCGACTCGACCACTCCGCCGCTCCGCCGCTGCCCCCCTTTGCCACCCCGCCACTCCCCCGGATCACCCCCATGCTCCAAGCCGAATCCCGATGCGACGTCGCCGACAACTCGGGCGCCAAAGAGGCCTACATCATCCGCGTCATGGGCAACTCCACCGGACGCGGCCAGTTCACCCGGCGCACCGCCGGCGTGGGCGACATCTGCGTCTGCTCCGTCAAGAAGGCCATCCCCGGGGGTGACGTCAAGGCCGGCGACGTCGTCAAGGCCGTCGTGGTCCGCACCGCCAAGCCCACCCGCCGCGACGACGGCTCGTACGTCCGCTTCGACCGCTCCGCCGTTGTGCTCCTCAACGCCGACGCCAGCCCCAAGGGCACGCGAATCTTCGGCGCCGTCGCCCGTGAACTCCGCGACAAGGGCTTCATGAAGATCGTCTCTCTCGCTTCGGAGGTTGTCTAACCATGCCCGCACACGTTCGCAAAGGCGACCAGGTCGTCATCACCGCCGGACAGTTCCGCGGCCAGACCGGCACCGTGCTCTCCGTCGATCCGACCGCCCAGCGCGTGGTCGTCAAGGGCCCGGGCATCGCCGGCATCGTCCGCACCGTCAAGCCCACCCGCGTCAATCCCAAGGGAGGCCAGGTCGAGGTCGACCGCTCGTTCCACATCTCCAACGTCAGCCCCAGCGTCGACGGCAAGCCCTCCCGCGTGCGGTTCCAGACCAAGCCCGACGGCTCCAAGGTCCGCGTTGCGGTCCGCGGCGGGGCCCAGCTCAGCGTCGTCCGCTCCGCCGACCGCGCCAAGAAGTCCGGCGCCGCTACGCCCGCCTCGAAGAAGACCACCCGCAAAAAGGCCCCCGCCTCCGCCTGAGCCGCGATTCAGTCTCCCGTTCTCACCTGATCCACCCGCGGGGATGCCCGCTCTGACCGAGACCGAGCCATGTCCAAAGACACGCCGACCAAAGAGAAGAAGCCCACGGGCGCCGGCAAGCCCAAGCACGCGGACGCCCCGGACTCGAACGAGCCCGCCCAGCCCGCGCGCCTGCGCGTCAAGTTCGCCAACGAAGTCCGCGCCGCCCTCGCCGCGGAGTTCGGCGTGAAGAACCCCATGGCCCAGCCCCGCCTCGACAAGATCGTCCTGAACGTCAATATGGGCCGGCACCTCGACGGGAACAAGATCCCCGCCCAGGTCAAGGACACCATCGTCTCGACCCTCACCAAGGTCGCCGCCCAGAAGCCCATCCTCCTCAAGGCCAAGAAGTCCGTCTCGAACTTCAAGGTCCGCGAGGGTGCCGACACCGCCTACATGGTCACCCTCCGCCGCGACCGCATGTGGCACTTCCTCGACCGACTCATCAACCTCTCGCTCCCCCGCGTGAAGGACTTCCGCGGCGTCAACGACAAGGCCTTCGACGCCCAGGGCAACTACTCCATGGGCCTCTCCGAGCAGGGCGTGTTCCCGGAGATCAACATGGCCGACGTGAACTTCACCCACGGCATGAACATCAACATGATCTTCCGCAACTCGGACCCCAAGAAGTCCCGCTACGTCCTCGAGAAACTCGGCTTCCCCTTCAAGAAGCCCGAGGAACGCCGCAAGAAGTCCGCGTAACCCGTCACCCCCGGCGCCGCCGCCTTCCCGCAAGCGTCCTCCCCGGCTCCAGAACTCCGACTCCTGATTCACGGAACCCCCACCATGGCCACCAAGGCACAAACCGCCCGCGCCAAGCGCACCCCGAAGTTCAGCACCCGCATCGTGCGTCGCTGCGAACTCACCGGCCGCGTCCGCGGCGGCTGTCGCAAGTTCCGCATCAGCCGCATCATGCTCCGCAAACTCGCCCTCGAGGGCAAGGTCCCCGGCATGCGCAAAGCTTCGTGGTAACCCCCGAATCCTCGACGCTCCCACCCGACCCTTCCAACACGCTCCGACCTGCTCACCCCTCTCGACCCGCCCAACCAGACTCAACACCCCGCGGGCACCCCGGCCCGCGGGCAGCCCCGACGAGAACACCCATGGCAGTCACCGACACCATCGCCGACATGCTCACCCGGATCCGCAACGCCGCGGCCAACCGTGAGAAGCAGGTCCAGTGCCTCAACAGCAAGGTCTGTCAGGGCATCGCGAAGATCCTCCAGGAAGAGGGCTACATCGACGGCTTCGACATCCTCGACGCGCCCCCCCAGGGCAAGATCCGGGTCCGCCTCAAGTACGGGCCCCGCGGCGAGGAGATCCTCCACTTCATCCGCCGCGAGAGCCGCCCCGGCCGCCGCGTCTACCGCCGCTACTCCGAACTCGGACGACCCCTCGAGGGCCTCGGCATCTCCATCGTCTCCACCAGCCGCGGCGTCATGAGCGACCGCAAGTGCCGCGATCAGAAGATCGGCGGCGAAGTCCTCGCCACCGTGTATTGAGCATCCTCCCGACTCACCACAACCGACTCCCCACTCCCGGACGAAAACCATGTCCCTCCTCGGCAAAAAGCCCATCGCCATCCCGGCCAACGTCAAGGTCGAAGTCGCCGGCCGCAAGGTCACGGTGTCCTCCGGCTCCAAGAAGCTCGACATGGAGCACCGCCCCGAGGTGAAGGTCTCCGTCAACGCCGACGCCAAGACCGTCGTCGTCGAGCCCGCCAAGGACGCCGCCGCCCTCCCCCAGACCGGCGCGTACTGGGGGACCACCCGCGCGCTCATCAACAACATGATCGCCGGCGTCACCAAGGGCTACGAGAAGAAACTCGAAGTCGTCGGCGTCGGCTACGCCGCCGAGGTCGCCGGGAAGAACCTCAAACTCAAACTCGGCTTCGCCAACGCCATCTTCGTCCCCATCCCCGCCGGCGTCGAGGTCGCCATCGACAAGACCTTCATCACCGTCAAGGGCGCCGACCGCCAGGCCGTCGGCCAGATGGCCGCCGTCATCCGCTCCAAGCGCAAGCCCGAGCCCTACAACGGCAAGGGTGTCAAGTACGTCGAAGAGACCATCCGCCGCAAGGAAGGCAAGGCCTTCGGTCAGTAATCCACGCGGCCCCAACGCCCGGCCCCCCGCCTGTCTCGACGCCGAAGTTCGTCCCCCAGTTCCGCGAGTTCGCCATGAACAAGAACAAAGACAAGGCCGTCCGCCGCACCCGCCGCCGCATCGGCCTGCGCAAGCGCATCAACGGCACCCCCTCGCGCCCGCGACTGGCCATCTTCAAGTCGCTCAACCACATCTACGCCCAGGTCATCGACGACCTCGCCGGCAAGACCCTCGCCGCCGCCAGCACCCGCGACCCGGCGCTCAAACTTGAGAAAACCGGCAACGCCGCCGCCGCCAAGGCCGTCGGCTCCGCCCTGGCCCAGAAGGCCAAGGCCGCCGGCATCACCGAGGTCGCCTTCGATCGCGGCGGCTTCCGCTACCACGGCCGCGTCAAGGCCCTCGCCGACGGCGCCCGCGAGGGCGGCCTGAAGTTCTGAACAGCCACGCCCCACCCACCAGCCACCGCACACCCCGAAACGCCAACCCCGCTTCGTCAAGCACCTCTCCGGCGCCCATCGCGACCACGCACCACGCCACGCACCACGCCACGCCCCCCTCCGCGTTCTCCGCTTCCCCGCGCCGAACCCCCCCGATCGAACGAGACCCCACCATGGCCGAGTTCAAGACTGAAGACCGCTCGCAGAACGATTCCGCCACCATCGGCGTGTTCCGCTCCTCCGCCACCGTCAAGGGCGGCAAGCGATTCTCCTTCGGCGCCATGGTCGTCGTCGGCGATCGTCGCGGCCAGGTCGGCCTGGGTTACTCCAAAGGCAAGGAAGTCCCTCAGGCCGTCGAAAAGGCCACCAAGGACGGCAAAAAGAACTTTAAACGCGTCCCCCTCCAGGGCGGCACCATCCCCCACACCGTCGTCGGACGCTTCTCCGCTTCCATCGTCAAACTCGTGCCCGCCTCCCCCGGCACCGGCGTCGTCGCGGGCGCCACCGTCCGCGCCATCCTCGAACAGGTCGGCGTCACCGACTGCCTCACCAAAGCCTACGGCTCCACCAACAGAAAAAACCTCGCCAAGGCCTGCTTCGCGGCCCTCGAACAACTCCGACAGCCCGCCAGCGTCGGGTCGCTCCGCGGCGTGACTCTCGGCGAAACCGAGGTCGACGCCCGCCAGGCCCGCGGCAAGGCCTTCATGCCCGCCACACGCGAGTCCACCGGCCCC
>CAZDYM010000047.1:0-12212 GCA_964509325.1 uncultured Phycisphaeraceae bacterium | reverse complement strand
TGGGAGTGCGGAGATTCTGTGGCTTACCAGCTGCGGCCGCCGCGGCCACCGCCACCGCCGCCGCCACCTCCGCCGTAGCCACCGCGGCCGCCGCCGCCGCCGCCCTCACGGGGCTTGGCTTCGTTGACGGTGAGGTCGCGGCCATCGACGTTTTTGCCGCTCATGCCGGCCATGGCGGCGCGGGCGTGGTCGTCGTTGTTGAACTCGACGAAGCCGAAGCCGCGGGGGCGACCGGTCTCGCGGTCCATGACGAGGGAGGCGGAGGCGACGTCGCCGAACTCGGAGAAGAGCTCGTGGAGGCGCGACTCGGAGGTGTTGAACGACAGATTGCCGACATAGAGCTTCATGGTGTGAAGTCCTTGGTGCCCTGGGGACGTTGATTTTCCGGTGCTTGGCTCGGGCCGAGGAAGCGTCGGGAGAACTGAGCGGACTCGACCGACGCGGTCAGGCCAGAACAGAAGACGGTGTATGCTAGGCGCGCCGAGCACGCCGCGTCAATCACGCCCTTTGTACCCTTGTCCCCATGCCCAGCCACCAGCAACCGACGCGGTATCTCACCCCGACCCCCGAATCCGCCGCGGCGTTCGCGCAGCGGTGGTACGCCGCCTGGAACGCCCGCGACATCGACGCCATCATGGCCTGCTACAACCCGAGCATCGAGCACTCCTCACCCTTCATCAAGCGCTACAACGGCACCGACGACCTCTCACTGAAAGGGATCGACGCCGTACGCGACTACTTCGCCCGCGCCCTGGCCCGCAACCCCACGCTGCAGTTTTACCCGAAGCACGTGGCCGTGGGATTGGAGAGCGTGATCCTGGTTTATGAGCGAATGACGGGAGACCTCGCGGCGGAGATGTTCACTCTTGACCTTGAGGGGAAGATCGTGCGGTCGGTTTCGCATTATGGGTGAGGACGTTGAGGGCCCTGCCACGATGCTCGGCGTCTTCGACAAGCGTCGTGCCGAGCGGGCGACGGTCGCCCACGGCACTGGGCACGACGGGCCGAGGACGGCCCGTCGTGGCACTGGTCATGTCCGCCGCGGCGTCCGGCGTGTGTCACGCTCTCTTTTGCGGACAGGAAGCGGTGGACGACTCACCTCTCCACCACCACCGCCACAGCGTTCCCCCCGCCAAGACAGAGCGCCGCGACGCCGCGCTTCCCACCAGTACGAATCAACTGATGCAGCAGCGTCACCAGCACGCGGGCCCCTGAGGCCCCGATGGGGTGGCCCAGAGCGATGCCGCCGCCGCAGATGTTCAACTTGGATTCCGGGATCCCCAGCGCCTTCGTATTGCACAGCACCTGCGCGGCGAAGGCCTCGTTGATCTCGAACAGGTCGATGTCGTTCACGCTGAGTTTGGCCTTGTCCAGCGCCCCTCTGATGCCGTCGATGGGGGCGGCGAAGATGTCCTTGGGGGCCACGCCGCTGGTGTGGTAACTGAGGATCTTGGCGATGGGCTTGACGCCGAGTTTCTCGGCGGTTTTCATGCAACTCACCGCGATGGCGGCGGCGCCGTCGGAGATCTGGGAGGCGTTGGCCGCCGTGATGGTCTCGTGGCCCGGCAGGGCGCGGAGTTTGGAGAGGCCGTCGGCGGTGGACTCGGCGCGGATGCCCTCGTCGGCGGCGACGCCGGGGGACTTCTTGTCCAGGCACTGCTCGCCGGTCAGCGCGACGATCTCGTGCTTGAACCAGCCCTGCTTGGTCGCCTCGGCGGCGCGTTGGTGGCTCTGCGCGCTGAAGCGGTCCTGCTCGGCGCGGCTGATCTCGAACTTTTTGGCGATGTGGTCCGCGGCGCTGGTCATCGCCCAGCCTTCGAAGGCGCAGCGCAGGCCGTCGTAGGCCATGTGGTCCTCCATCGGGGCCGGGCCGTACTTGACGCCCTCGCGGACGCGGGCGAAGTGCGGGGCGGCGGTCATGTTCTCGAAGCCGCCGGCGATGACCAGCCCGTTGTCGTTGGCGCGAATGGACTGGGCCGCGAGCATGACGGCCTGCAGGCCGCTGCCGCAGACCTTGTTGATGGTGACGCAGGACGTCGTGTCGGGCAGGCCGGACTTGAGAGCGGCCTGGCGGGCCGGGTTCTGACCCAGACCCGCCTGCAGCACGTTGCCCATGATGACCTCGTCCACGGCCCCCTTCAGGGCGGGCACCTCGGCGAAGAGGGCGCTGATGGCGTACGACCCCAGCACCGGCGAGGGGACCTTGGAGAGGCCGCCGAAGAACTTGCCGATGGGGGTGCGCTTGGCGGCGAGGATGACGGGGTTCTGGCACATGGTGTGGGCTCGTGGGGAGATGGTGAGGCGGGTGTTGGGGCGTGGGCGGTCAGAAGACAGAGAACGGCGTGATGGGACGGGGCATCACACCGGCCCTCGGACGGGGCGCTCGCGGCCGGGCGACGTGGGCCGAGGTCCGGGAGCGTCCACTTCGGCCCCACGGTGATAGTGTACGGCCCTGGCATGGATGATCTGGACCCGAGTTCGTCGGTGAAGCGCTTCACCTCGGTGGATTCCGCGGGGCTCACACCCTCCCATCTGAGAACGAGGCTGGGGGTCGAGTTCGGGGCGCTGTTCGTGCTGGCGCCGCTGGGCGTCGCGTGGTGGACCGACGCCATCGTGCGCTCGGGGCAGCGGCCCCGCGGGGTGGTGTTCTGGGCGCTGCTGAGCGCGATCGCCGTGTGCTTGGTGCTGCTGCTGCGGGACCGAACGTTCGATCGGCGCGAGCTGTGGAACTGGGGTCGGATGCGGGGGCATGTCGGCGCGATGCTGGCCCGGTTCGCGGTGCTGATCGGCGCGGTGGGCGTGCTGATCGTGGTGTTCATGCCCGAGCGGCTGTTCAGTTTTCCCCGGCAGGCGCCGGCGGTGTGGGCGGTGGTCATGCTGGTGTACCCGATGCTGAGCGTGTACCCGCAGGAACTGGTCTACCGGGCGTTCATCTTCCACCGGTACCGGCGGCTGTTCGGGTCGTCACGCGGAGGCGGCGGCGCGATGATCCTCGCCAGCGCGACGGCGTTCGGCTGGGCCCACATCCTCCTGCAGAACTGGATCGCGGTCGCTATGACGTTCGTCGGCGGCCTGCTGTTTTCCTGGACCTACGCGCGCACGCGGAGCCTGGCGGGGGCGTGGCTGGAGCACGCGCTCTACGGCTGCGCGGTGTTCACGCTGGGGCTCGGGCAGTTCTTCTACGCAGGCGCGATCGGGCGGGCGTGACCGGCCCTGGAACTCGGGAACGGCGCCGTGCGCCGCCTACGCTTGGCCCCCATGCTGATCCTGTTCGACATCGACGCGACGCTGATCAAGACCTCCGGGTTGGGGATCAAGGCGATGGGGCTGGCGGGTCGGGAACTGTTCGGAGCGGGGTTCGATGAGCGCGCGGTCGAGTACGCCGGGCGGCTTGACCCGTTGATCATCGGGGACCTGCTGCGGCACCACGGGATCGCGGAGACGGGCTCGAACGTGACGCGGTTTCGGGCGGGGTACCGGCGTCACCTGGAGCAACTGCTGAGCGAGCCGGGGACGGGCCAGACGTGCCCCGGGGTGCCCGCGTTGCTGGAACGGCTGCGCGGCCGGGCGGGGGTGACGATGGGGCTGCTGACGGGGAACTTCCCGGAAACCGGGCGCGTGAAGCTGCGAGCGTGCGGGATCGGGGTGGAGCAGTTCGAGGTGTGCGCGTGGGGGGACGAGTCGCCTCACGAGACGCCGGCGCGGGACCATCTGCCGCCGGTGGCGATGGCGCGGCAGGCGCGGCGGACGGGTTCGGAGGTTGATCCGCGGCGGGTGGTGATCATCGGGGATACGCCGCACGATGTGGGCTGCGCGCGGGCGCACGGGTGCCGTTCGCTGGGGGTGGCGACGGGGCATTTCGGGGTGGGCGCGTTGCGGGAGGCGGGTGCGGACCTGGCGGTGCCGGATCTGTCGAGGACGGACGAGGTGACGGCGTGGCTCTTGGAGGGGCCCGCCGCCGCGTGTTGAAGGAAGATGGTGGCGGCCCGCCGCGGACCGGCGGGGCAGCCGAGGAGTTTGCACGCCGGATGTCATTCGGACTCGGACATGGCCGCACGCTTGATATCGGCGCTCACGGCGTTCTGGCGGAGCATCTGCCCGCGCTGCCGGCGGACGTGGGCGCGAACCCGCGCGCGGGGTGGCTCGATCCGCGCGGGTGGTTCCCCGACCCATCGCGGCGGTTCGAACTCGAGATCGGTTCGGGCAAGGGGACGTTCCTGCTGCAGCAGGGCGCGCTGGAGCCGGGCACGAACTTCCTGGGGATCGAGTGGGCCAAGGAGTTCTTCGCGTACGCGGCGGACCGGGCGCGGCGGCGGGGGCTCGACAACGTGCGGCTTCTGCACGCCGACGCGACGCAGTTCGTGCGGTGGCGCGTCCCGGACGGGGTGGTGTCGGTGATCCACCTGTACTTTTCCGACCCGTGGCCCAAGACGCGGCACCACAAGCGGCGCGTGGTGCAGGACGGGTTCCTGGAACAAGCGCACCGGGTGCTGGAGCCCGGGGGCGAGCTGCGGATCGTGACCGACCACGCGGACTATTGGGCGTGGATGGAGGAGCGCTTCGCGCGGTGGACCGGGGCCGGGGCCGCCCCGCATCGGAGGACGCCGGCCCCGTTCGAGCGCCGGGCGTTCGAGCCCCCGGCGTCGGCGGGCGAGGGCGAGGTGGTCGGGACGAACTTCGAGCGGAAGTACGCGCGGGAGGGGCGTCCGTTCCACGCGGCGATCCTGCGGAAGGTCTGAGTCGGTTCCGAATCCGGCCCACGTCGGAGGGGACAACGCGGGCGGCGGGGATTTCTTCCGGCGGCCGATAACCGGCGTTCGGCGGCCCGCGCGCGGTGGTTTGGCCCTCGGGCCGGCGACGCGGATGGATGTCGCGACGCGTCGTGCCGATCCCATGGCGTGGCGTCACGCTGGCACGCCGAAGGGAGCGCTCGGGGTCCGTGACCATCCGACTCAAGACCATCGTGTTCATCGGTCTGACGCTGGTGGGGCTGATGCTGGTGCAGCAGTCGCTGATGCGGGCCGTGGTGCTGCCGGGGTTCGCCGAGTCCGAGCGCGAACTGGTGAAGCAGCGCGCGGAACTGTCGCGCCGGGTGATCGAGTCGGAGATCACCAACTTTGCGGACCGTCTGACCGACTGGTCGCAGTGGGACGACATGTACGCGTACGTCGAGGACGGGAACCGGGCGTTCCACGAGTCGAACCTGATCCCCAGCAGCCTGGCGTCGATCCGGGTGAACTACATGGGGGTTTTCCGGCTGGACGGGACGTCGGTGTTCCAGACCGGGGTGGACTACCGCGCGGGGGAGTACGCCGAGATTCCCCGCGGGCTGGCCGAGCGGCTGGGCGGGGGGTCCCGGTTCCTGGCGTTCGCCTCGAACGAGGCGTACCACCAGGGGATCATGATCCTGCCTGAGGGGGCGATGGTGTTCTGCTCGCGCCCGGTGACCAACAGCAAAGGGGACGCGCCGACGCGGGGGGCGCTGGTGACGGGGCGGTGGCTCGACGCGGGTGAGATCAACCGGCTGGCGGAGCTGCGTGGCCTTCCGCTGCTGCTGGACATCGAGCCGGAGGACTCGGCGCACCCGCGGTTCGAGCTGGTGCCGGCGCGGGCGGGCTCGGACGTGCACCTGGTGCGCTGGTGGCACAACGACATCGACGGGGCGCGCCGGCTGCGGTTCTCGACCGAGGTGCCGGTGACGATCACGCAGACCGCCGCCTCGGTGTCCGCCTTCCTGACCGCGGCGAACCTGGCCGCTTCGCTGGCCCTGGGGGGGGTGATGCTGGCGGTGCTGCACGTGCTGCTGCTGCGCCGGCTGGAGAGGCTGTCGAAGGAGCTGTCGGCGGGGCGCGGCAGCGGCGGGGCGCTCCGGGGCGCGCAGCGCGTGAGCGTGGAGGGACGAGACGAGCTCTCGGCGCTGGCGTCCACGCTGAACGAGGCGTTCGCGCGGGAGGAGGCGGCGCGGGCCCAGGCGCGGGCCGCGATGGAGGAGGCCGAGCGGGCGAACTCGGCCAAGTCGATGTTCCTGGCGAACATGAGCCACGAGATCCGCACGCCGATGACCGCGATCCTGGGCTTCGCGGACCTGCTGCGCGACCCGGAGATCAGCGAGGAGACGCGCGCGGACCATGTCCGGACGATCCGGAGCAACGGCGAGCACCTGCTCGGCGTCATCAACGACATCCTGGACATCTCGAAGATCGAGTCCGGCAGGATGACGGTCGAACGCGTGCCCACCGACCCGCGCCGGATCGTCCATGAAGTCGAGAGCCTCATGCGCGTCAAGGCCGCGGAGGCGGGCATCGGGCTGACCACGGCCGTCGATCCGGGCGTGCCGGAGTGCATCGAGTCCGACCCGGTGCGGGCGCGGCAGGTGCTGCTGAACCTGGTCAGCAACGCCGTGAAGTTCACGAAAGAGGGCGGCGTGCGGATCGAGGCGGACGCCCGATCCGGCGCGGACGGACGCACCGAGGTGCGGGTGCGCGTCACGGACACGGGGGTCGGCCTGTCGCCGGAACAGTTGGAGCGGTTGTTCTCGCCGTTCGTGCAGGCCGACGCCTCGACGACACGGAAGTTCGGCGGCACCGGGCTGGGCCTGGCGATCAGCCGCAGGCTGGCGCGGGCCCTGGACGGCGACGTGACGGCGAGTTCAACCGTCGGGGTGGGCTCGACCTTTGAGTTCACGTTCGCTGGGCGGGTGGTGGACAAGCCGGCGGGCGAGCCGGGGCACGGTTCGCGGGGCGTGGCGACCGAGCGCCTGTCGGGCACGGTGCTGCTGGCGGAGGACGGGCCGGATAACCAGAGGCTGATCGGGCACCACCTGCGCAAGGCGGGCGCCGAGGTTCACGTGGTGGACACGGGCGCAAGGGCGGTGGAGGCCGCGCTGGAGCGGGCCCGTGGGGGGGCGCCGTTCGGTCTGGTTCTCATGGACATGCAGATGCCGGAGATGGACGGGTACGAGGCCGCGTCGACGCTTCGCCGCAGCGGGTACGAGGGGGCGATCGTGGCCCTAACGGCCCACGCCATGAGCGGCGACCGGGAGAAGTGCCTTGCGTCGGGGTGTGACGACTACGCCACCAAGCCGATCGATCGTGCGCAACTGATCGGCACCTGCGCGGCGTGGATGGGCCGGCGCTCGAAGCACGCGGCGTCGGCCCGCGCTGGTGTCTGAGCCGGCGCGCCGTCCCCGCTGATTTTGGGTGAGGAGCGGGGGAGGCAGAGGGGGCGTTGGGGCGATGTTCCCCTGGGAAATCCCTTGAAGACCCGGCCGGAGCCGCTAGGCTGGACCGGTCGTCTTTCACCCTTGGAGGAGCCCGATGCCACTCGCCCGCCTGCTGACGCCCGCCGCACTGGTCGCCTGCTGCTCGTTCGCGCGGGGCGTGGAGCCTCCGACGCGGGTTGAGGTCTCGGATGACGGCGTGCTGCGGGTGGAACTGGGGAAGGTGTCGGAGGAACCGCCGGCGCGGGCGACGGGGCGCGGGACCACGCCGTTCCAGACCGCGCCGGATTGGACGCTGGTGTTGCGTCGCCAGGTGGGGTCGGTTCGGATCGCGGACATGAACGGCGACGGGCTGCGTGACATCGTGGTGTGCTGCTACATCTCGAACTCCGTCCCCGCGTACCCGGCGTGGCGCGACATGATCTTCTTCAACCAGGGCGGCGGGTCGTTCACCCAGACGCCGGGGTGGGTCTCGACGGACCAGTCGCACACGGGCGACGCGCGGATCGGCGACATCGACAACGACGGCGACCCGGACCTGCTGGCGGTGACGGGCGGCGGCGGGTTCGCGGCGCCGCGCATCTACTTCGGGGGCGACCCCAACGGCCCGACGCCCGGCGCCCCCAACCAGACCGCGGGGTGGATCTCGACACCCCCGACCAGCGGGTGGGCCACCAGCGCGGCGCTGTTCGATGCCGACGACGACGGCGACCTCGACATCTTCACCACGAACCAAGGGGTCTCTCCCAACCCGTTCCGCCCGATGTACTTCTTCCGGAATCTCACGGCGCAGGGGGGCGGCATCCCGACGGCACCGGTGTGGCAGAGCGCGGAATCCTCCATCCAGAACACCGCGGCCGCCGCGGACTTTGACCTCGACGGGCTGCCCGAGATCGCGGTCTCGAAGTGGGTGAACTTCCGCAGCGGCCTGTACGAGAACACCGCTGGAACGCCCGACATCTCCCCGTCCTGGGAAGTGGCGACGACCAACGGGGACCGCGGCGTCGCGTGGGCGGATGTCGATCGGAACGGGTGGGTCGACCTGATGATCGGCGGGTCGTCCACCAGCGTGCCGTCGCGCCTCTACTCGAACACTGCGGGCGTGCTGACCCAGACGTGGAACGCGTCGCTCGCCTTCGTGGGGCAGCAGGAGATCGCCTTCGAGGACGTGAACCGCGACGGCTGGCCCGACTACGCGGAGGTGCATTTCTCGAACGGGCAGACGCACATCTTCCTGAATGACAACGGCGTGCTGAACACCACGCCCGACTGGACGTTCGACGCGCCCGAGGTGGGCAACGCGCTGGACTTCGGCGACGTCAACGGCGACAACTGGCCGGACCTGGTGGTGGGCTACTCGGGCGACAACAGCGTGCGGCTGTTCATCGCCGTGCCTCCCCCGCCGCCGCCGTGCCCGGGCGACCTGAACGGCGATCAGTCGGTGAACACGCAGGACCTGACGATCGTCCTGTCGAACTTCGGCGCCGCGGTGCCGCCGAACACAGGGGGCGACCTGGACGGGAACGGGTCGGTGAACACGCAGGACCTGGCGCTGTTCCTCTCGCTCTTCGGAACGCCGTGCCCGTGAGGTGCGCTACCCTTCACGATGACGCAACCGCGCGAACACGGACCGATTGAGCCGCACCGGAACGTCGGGCACGACGGGCCCTTCATCCCCGAGGGGGTCGGGCTGCTGGCGATCAGCGTGGGGAACACCAACACCCGGTTCATCGCCTATCACGGGGGCGCCTCCGGGCATGCCCACGAAGGCGTGAGCCTTCCGAACGCCGACGTGGTCTCGCTGGCCCGGGCCCTGGCCCACGCGGCGGAGCACGTGGCGGAAGAGGAACGCTCCGCGGCGGTGGTGGCCTCGACCAACCACCGGTTCCGCGACGAGCTGCTCGACGCGCTGATCCCGTCGCTCAAGTCCGAGGTGTTCCGGCTCGGGGAGGACCTGGTGATCCCGGCGCGGCACGCGCTGAGCGACGACGCCGCGGCCCGGACGGGGCAGGACCGGATGCTGAACGCCCTCGGCGCCTTCGACCGGGCCGCGCAGGCGTGCTGCGTGGTGTCGGCGGGGACGGCGATGACGGTCGACTTCGTGGACGGGCACGGGGTGTTCCAGGGCGGGGCCATTCTCCCCGGGGTTCGCATGTGGCTGCGCTCGATGCACGAGCACACCTCCGCCCTGCCGGCGGTCGAGCCCAGGCGCCCGGACGGCTCCCACTTCGGCAACGGGACCGAGCAGGCGATGCTGCACGGGATGTTCCACGGGATGCGCGGCGCGGTTCGGGCGATGGTCGAGCGCTACGCCGATGGCTACGGCGCGTACCCGAAGGTGATGGCGACGGGCGGCGACGCGCGGTTCCTGTTCGAGGACGACGAGCTGATCGAACTCATCGACCCCGACCTCACGCTGCGCGGGATCGCGGTGGCGACGCGGGGGATCCTGGCGGAGGACCCGCGGTAGCGCCGACGGTCACCAGCTGCCGCGGAGTTCCGCCACGATGTCCTTGGCCATCTGGTCGATGGTGGAGATCTGCCCGATCTCGAGGCGTTCCTGCGCGCCGCGGGCGGGGACGAACGGCTTGGCGGCGCGGAAGTTGCGGCGCGCGACGAGCACCTTCCCGTCGCTGGTGGATTTCCACTCGAAGTTGACGGCGAGATCGACGGCGCCTTCCTGGAGCAGGCCCGATTCGCTCTGGCTGGAGAGTTTGCGGATCTCGGCGCCGGTGATGGCCCCGGTGAGGACGGTCTCGGCCCCGTCTCGCGGCGCGACCCGCCAGGGGGTGACGCGGTGGATCTCCTTCACGACGGCCTCGGTCAACTGCATCTCGAGCCCGTGGGTGAACGTCCGGTTCTCGAAGACGGGCACCGCGACGGTGCGGATGTCGGTGCGGTGGCCCGAGCCGAAGGTGTACCCGGTCGAGGCACCGTCGGAAGTCTTCGAGCCGCAGGACGGGAGCGCAGCAGCGAGGAAGAGCAGCGCGCCCAGGCTCGCCGCGCGAGGGGCGGACATCCCCGCGCGGGGCGGGCGTCCCGTCGGCCTGGGCGCGGGGCGCTCGAGGGCGGGTGTCGCGGGATTCGCGGCGGGGCCGCGAGGCGTGAGACACGCGGGTGGTGCGGGCAGTTGCGTCATGGCGTGACCCTTTCGGCGCCCGCGGCCGGCGCGGGAGCGTCTGGAGCGCCGCTCGTCGGGGACGCCGGCTCGGACTCGCTCGGCGTCTGGGGGAGCCCGAGGTCCGGCACCTCAGCCCCCTCCCAGCCTTTCTCACGAAAGAGTTGGAGTGCCTGGTCGGCGGCGATGGTGCCGGGGTGGCTGCGGAGCAGGCGCATCAGCACCAGACGGGCCGAGGGTTCGTCGTCGACCCGCAGGTACCAGCGGGCGTTCTCGAGCATCTGGGCCGCGGCGGACTCGTCCAGGCGGGTGAGCAGCGCCGCGTCGAGACCGGTGCGTTCGGCCTCGGCGGGGAAGACGCGCTGAAAGTCCTTGATCCGCACCGAGGCGTCGATCAGGCTCGCCGACTCGTAGCGCGGGCCCTTGAAGCGGGCGATGTCGCAGAAGATGCGCCGCTGGGCCGCCCTCACCCGGTTGGGGCCCTTGGGGAAGTTCTCCAGGTACAGGTCGTACGCCTCGCCGGCGAGTTTCAGCTCGCGCTCGCGGTAGTAGTAGTCGGCCAGTTCGATGGCGGCCCGCTCGGCGAGCTGGCTGCCCGGCATCCGCTCCTGCGTGCGGATGAACAGCTCAACGGCGATGTCGGAGGCATCCACCCAGAAGATCAGCAGGGTGCGGCGCTTCTCGCCGTTGGCGTAGCGGATTGCGATCTGCAGTTCGCGGTCGATGGCGTCGACGAACTCGGGCGTCTGCGGGAACTGCTTGATGACCGTTTCGTAGTCGAACAACGCCTCGTACAGGTCGTTGATGGCGACCCACGAGTGGCCACGGAGCAGGTAGGCCTGCGCGAGGTACGGGTTCTCGGTGCGCTCGTTGCGGGTGATCCAGTCGTTCAGCAGGGCGCGGGCCTGGGCGGGGTTGTCCTCGGCGAGGGAGCGCCGGGCGCGGGCGATGACCGCGGCGTCGCCCTCGAGGGCCGGCTCGTCGCTGGCCACCAGCGCGCGGTCCTCGTCGAGGTCGTAGGTCACGGACTGGGCCGGGGCGGTGCGTGCGGGCAGAGCAAAGCAGCCGGCGCAGACCAGGGCGACGATTTCGCGACGAAGAAACGCCATGGGAGCAGGATAGCGGGCGGCGCGGGGGACGGGGGCGCGGCGGGGACGGGCTTCACCGCGCCGTTTCGGCGAGATCGAGCAGCCGCCGGGCCACCCGTGCCGCGCCGTCGGTCGGTCCGAGGGCCCGCAGGGCGGCGCGCATGGCGTCGACGCGGGACGGATCGGAGAGCAGGCGTGACAGGTCCTGCGCGTGCGCCGAAAGGTTGGCGCCTGGGTCGATCAGGTCCTTCCGCACCAGCGCCCCGCCGCAGCGCTCCAGCGGCTCGGCGTTGAACTTCTGGTGCTCGTCCCTGTGGTACGGATAGGGCAGCAGGAACGACGGCACCCGGTTGGCCCACAGTTCGGCAACAGTGTTGGCGCCGCACCGCGCCACCGCCAGCGTGGCGGCGCCCCACGCCGAGGCCATGTCGGTCAGGAACGGGACCACCTCCGCGTCGACGCCCGCTCGGGCGTACGCCGACCGGCACCTCTCCTCCTCACCCTTGCCCGTCTGGTGCAGAACCTGCCAGCGGGCGCCGCGGAGCGCCTCGGCGTGCCGCTCGGCGAACGCGATCAGGAAGTTGTTGAGCGAACCGGCCCCCTGGCTTCCCCCCGTGACCAGCAGCACCGGGCGGGCCGGGTCGAGCCCGAGCGCGGCGCGTGCTTCGTCCGCGGGCTTCGCGCCGGCGGCGTCGCGTCGGACGATGGGAGGGAGCCGTTCCCACGCCGCGGGCACCCGCGATGAATCCGCCGCGGTCACGCGGAGGTCGGCGTGCCGGGCGATCCA
>CAZDYM010000046.1:0-12232 GCA_964509325.1 uncultured Phycisphaeraceae bacterium | reverse complement strand
CCAGCGCCGCGTCCACGATCTCCGCCACGCCGCCCGCGCCGCCCGGCAACGACACCAGCGCCGCGCACGCGTCCACCAGCCGCGCCGCCAAGGACCCCTCCCCCGGGCCGCACCGGAACGACAACGCCACGCATCGCGGCTTGCCGATCATCCCCAGCGCCTCCGCCGCCTGCGTGAACACCGCCGAGCGGCACCACATCGGCGTCTGTCGGATGATGGCGCCGCCCCCAAGCCCGCTCGAGCTGACCCCGCCCGAGCCGACCCCGCCCGCGCCGACCCCGCTCAAGTTGACCCCGCCCAAGTTGACCCCGCCCAAGTTGACCCCGCCTGCGCCCACGCCACCAGCCCCGGCCCCGCCCAGTTCCAGCAGCGACCCGGGCCAAGGCTCCAGGGTCACCACGTCGATCCCACGCACGCGGCACGTCGAGATCACCTGCGCATCATCCAGCGGCGACACCGCCCCGGGCCGATCCCCTTCCTCCCCCGCCGCCGACAGCACCACGAACAGCCGAGCCTCGGTGGTCGCCAGCGCGTGCCGAAGATCTTGGATGGGCGACTCGATGCCCAGCCGAGCCGCGGCGTCCCGCGCCAGGTCCGACCCCAGCACCGACCGGGGGAACCCCGCCGAGGCGATCCGCCACCCGCCCGACAACGCCATCCGCGCCGCGAACGCGGCCTGCGCCGGCTCAAGCCACACCACGGCATCCTGGGACGCGGCCATCACCAACAACCATACACCAACTCCCGATCGACGTGCCACGGACGCCCGCCCCTCCCGGCGCACTCGGCATCACCGGGCCCGCTCACACCCGGAAGATCGCCCCCAGCTTCTTCCCCATCACGACCGAGGCCCCCACCAGCGTCACCCCCAGCAGGACCATCCCCCACACGCCCATGGCGCTGGCGATGTGCGGCCCGTCCCCCAGCCGGTCCGCGAAGCCGTAGATCGCCTTGGTGATCGGGAAGTGCTTCTCCTGCTGCGCCAGGATCAGCGAGTCCGACACTTCCAGCATCGCGAACGAGAACGCGAGGAGTCCTCCCGCGATCAGGTTGGCCGCGATCAACGGCACGATGATCGACCGCACCGCCGTGAACGTCGAGGCGCCCAGATTCACCGCCGCCTCCTCCATCTCGCCCGAGGTCTGCTGCAGCCCCGCCACCGTGGACCGCACGACATAAGGCAGCCGCCGCACCGAGTACGCGATGATCAGCAGCGGCACCGGGTTGGGCATCGGCCCCACGATGTCCGCCAGCCCGCCCAGTGGGTCGCCCGGCGCCAGCGGCCAGTTCAGGCTCATCGCCACGTACCCGAAGGCCATGACCAGCCCCGGCACCGCCAGGGGCAGCATCGCGCACGCGTCCAGCACCGCCCGCCCCCTGATGTTCGTCCGCACCAGGATGTACCCGATCAGCACCCCCAGCACGATGTCGATCGCCACCGCCGCCGACGCCAGTTTCAGGCTGTTCACGATCGCCCCGAACGCCAGCGGGTGCCCCAGCGCCTGACCGAAGTGGTCCGTGGTCAGCGCTCGCGGCAGCACCGACTGGTACCACTGGCCCTGCACGCTCAGGCTGTTCAGGACCACCCCCAGGTGCGGCGTGATCGCCAGCACCGCCACCAGCGCGAACGCCCCGCAGGCCGCCAGACCCTTCCAGCCCGCCAGCTCCACCTCGCCCCCGGCCCGCGACGCCTTCGAATACATCGCGTGACCCTTGCCCCCGAACGCCACCCGCCCCAGCGTGTACAGCGTCACCGCCGTCACCAGCATCACCACCGTCAGCGCGTACGGCACCGGGCTGGTGTTCACTTCCTTGATCCCGTTGAAGATCTGCACCGGCGTCACCGCGTAATAGTCGAACATCAGCGGCGTGCCCAGCTCCGTGAAACTCCAGATGAACACGATCGTCGCCCCCGCGAACAACCCCGGCCGGATCAGCGGCAGCGTGATCCTGAAGAACCGCGTCCGCCACGGCGTGCCCACCGACTGCGCCGCCTCGTCCAACGCCGGGTCCAGGTTCGCCAGCGCCGCCGTCGCGTTCAGATAAATGATCGGGTACAGCGAGAACGCCTGCGCCAGGCACACCCCCCAGAACTTCCCCTGACCGATGATGTCGAACTCCGTCCCCAGCAGCGTGTTCAACGACCCCTCACGCCCAAGGATCGCCCGCAGCCCGATCGCCCCCACGAACGGCGGCAGGATCATCGGCACCAGCACCAGCGCGTTCCACGCCCCCTTCAGCGGGAACCGGTACCCCGACGACAGCACGCTCAAGGGCAGCCCGATCAGGCACGCCAGCATCGTCGTCGTCGCCGCCACCAGGAACGAGTTCACCAGGCTCTCCCGCAGCACCGGGTCGCTGAACACCTGCGCGACATGCCGCAGCGTGAACCCCGTGCCCTCCTCCAGGTTCGCGGCGAACCCGCCTCGGACCGTGAGCCAGATCGGGTAGAACAGAAACACCGCGAACAGCGCGAGCAGCAGCGACAGGATCCCGTATTGAATCAGCGTCCGCGACCGCATCGGGCCCACTATACCCAACCCCAAACGCAGCCGGCACGCCGATGCCGGGCCCGAAGAAACGAGCACCAAACCGGTCGGATCTCCCGTCCGCCGCGCGGCAACGGCTACAGTTTGTCCCGCTCCGCGCACGAACCGTCAGCGGCGTGCATCGACGCGTCTCACCGCTTCGCTCGCGCCCCGACCGTGCCCCTCCGCGCCTGCTTGAATGGACGCCGCTTTCCTCGCCAAGTCCTCCGCCACCGGTGCGTCGCCCACGCGGGCCCCGCGCCGCATCACCCCGGCGGCACGCGCGTGGGCCGCCGTGGGCGCCGCCGCCTCCCTCGCCGTGCTCTCCGCCGCCGCTGTCATCACCCCCGCGCCGTCGGGCTACAACAGCCACACCCAACTCGGCCTCGACCCGTGCGCCTGGGCCGCGCTCTCGGGCAAACCCTGCCCGACCTGCGGCATGACCACCGCCTTCGCCCACGCCGCCAACCTTGACCTGCTCTTGTCGCTCCAGGCCCAGCCCATGGGGGCGTTCCTGGCGTTGGTCACGGCCACGGGCTTCTGGCTGTTTCTCCACGCCGCCGTCACCGGATCGCGTGTCCTGGAACTGATCGGGTCCATGCTCAAGTGGTGGGTCTGGACGATCCTGATCGCCGGCTTCCTGGGCGCCTGGTTTTACAAGATGGCCGTCTGGCAGGGCTGACCGTCAGAAACCCGACCATCGGACCGGGGGTTTGAGAGGCTGTCTGAGAGGGAACGCCCCCCCGTCTCCCCCCGCTCCCCCCGGCCCCCCCGCTCCCCCCGCACCCCCCGCACCCCCAACCGCACTACCCTCCGCTCCCGCCCCACAACTGCCGAAGGAACCGCACCCGCCCTTGCTCATCCAACCGCCGCCCGTGATCCCGCGACTCCTCTGCACCATCCTGCTGCTGGCCCTGCCGATGCTCTCCGGGTGCGCCGCGGCCGCCCTCGTTGGCGTGATGGCCGACACCTATGAACGCACCGGCTCCAAGACCGTCCCCGCGGATTATGAGGGCCTGCGCGGCAAGACTTTCGCCGTCGTCATCGACGCCGACCGCGTCATCCACGGCAACGACGCCCGGGCCGTCGCCCGCCTGACCAACGCCATCACCCGCAAGATCGCCCAGGCCGGCGCGGTCCACGGCGCCGCGGGGTTCGTTCCCGGCCCGCGCGTCCTCGAACTGCAGTACAACCAGCCGCGGTGGGCCGCGTGGTCGCTGGGCCGCCTCGCGGATGAGTTCGGCGTCGACGTGCTCATCTTCGTCGACCTCCAGGAGTACCGCCTCGGCGAACCGGGCAACGCCTACCTCTGGCAGGGCGTCGTCGCCGGGAAGGTCGGCGTCGTCGAGGCCGACGGCGATTCCCCCGACGACTTCGTCTACACCAAGGACGTCCGCGTCGCCTACCCCGACGACACCGGCGTCACCACCAGCGAGATGTCCCGCGCCCAGGTCATCGCCAACCTGGAAGAGCGCTTCTCCAACCGCGTCGCCTGGCTCTTCTTCCAGCACGATGAGCCGAACATGATCGAGTATTAGGCCCCGCCTGACTGCCGTCCCGGGCCCCCGCCGGTCCGCCGCCGGACCTGCATCCCCGGCGACTCCGCCGCGATCGCGCCGGCGGCGGCACCCACCAGCGACACAAGGCCCCGCGCGTCTTTCCCCATGCACTCCGCACACCGACTGCTGACCCTCGCGCTCGTCGCCGCAACCGCCGTCATGGCGGGCTGCAACATCGCCGCCCCGGTGGCCCTGGCGCTGTCCGGGCCCCCGAAGATCCCCGCCGCCTTCGAGCCCGACGCATCGCGCACCACCGTCATTCTCATCGACGATCCCGGCAACAAGGTCCCGCGCCGCGAGCTGCGCCAGATCATCGGGCAGACCGCCGATGAGGACCTGCTCCGCAGCAAGACGTTCCCGGCGGGGAAACTGATCTCATCTCGGAGCGCGCTGCAGGCGGCCCGCGGGGCCGAGCCGGGCCCGAAACTCAGCGTGGTCGACATCGGCCGCCGCGTCGGCGCCGAGGTCGTCATTTACGCCGAAGTTGTCGAGTGGACCCTCGCCCCCAGCGCCGAGAGCATCTCTCCCCGCGCCAGCCTCAACGTGCGGCTGCTCGACACCCTCACCAACGAACGCATCTTCCCCGAGGACGGCGGCTTCCCCGTCACCGCGGCCCTGCCCGAGGAATCGCTCACCAAGGACATCAACCGCTCCGTGGTCGATCGCAACCTGGCTCGGATGCTCGGGCTCTCCCTCGCCCGCGCGTTCTACGAGCACGAGCGCCCGAAACTCCAGAATCAGCGTCCCTCCCTCAGGTGAAACGCTTCTCCAGACCGGCCCGTCCCCGGCCCCACGCCGGTCCCGCGACCGACCCCGCGGGGCACCCGATAATCCGTGCGTTTTCGCGGGAATCACACCCGTTTTCGGCCTTCGCCAAACTCCCGCCTTGAACGCCCCCGCGCCCGCCTGTACGTTCCATCGGAGTCCGCCGATGCCGTGACGCTCGCCCACGGGGAGGCGCCACGCCGCGCCCGCGAAAACCGCCAGCAAGGACCATTATGACCACGCCCCCGCGCGCCCGCTCGTTCGCCCGCCTCCTTCTGATCGCCGCTTCCGCGGGCGCCGCTCTCGGCGTCACGCCCGGCGCTTCGGCCCGCAACGACGAACCGATCGTCACCGATGCCGGGCTGGTGTACCCGCCGGACGCCGCCATCCCCCGCAACCTCACCCCGACCGAGCGCGACTGGCTCGCCCGCAACCCGCTCGGGCAGAACCCCGAGCGCGCCGTCACCTCACCGCCCGTCGGGCCCATCCAGTGCGTCGCCGAGTACGAGCCCATGGACGGCATCCTGCTCTCGTGGCAGGGCCCCGGGTCGTGGCTCAGCATCGTCGCCCAGATGGCGGCGCGCATCACCACCGACGGCAACGCCCGCGCGTACGTGTGCGTCACCTCGGGCAGCCAGCCCGGCGCTCAGTCCAGCATCTCGGCTCAGGGCGCCGACATGTCCAAGGTCGTCTGGGTCGAGGTCGAACGCGACTCGATCTGGATCCGCGACTACGGCCCCCGCTACTGCTACGAGGGCAATGTCCGCGTCATCACCGACCACCAGTACAACCGCCCGCGCTTCCTCGACGACGCCGTCCCGGATGCCTTCGGCCTCTTCAAGGGTCACAACCTCTACTCGATCGGCATCGGCGCGCAGCAACTGGTGCACGGCGGCGGGAACTTCCACCTCGACGCCAGCAACCGCGGCTGGGCCACCCAGCTCATCACCAACGAAAACCCCTGGTTCACCCAGACTCAGATCACCGGCCTGTGGAACACCTACCAGGCCCTCAACGTCACCATCACCCAGCCCTTCCCAACCTCCGTCGACGCCACCCAGCACATCGACATGTGGATGCAGATCCTGGGCGACAACAAGGTGATGATCTCCGATTGGCCGCTCAACCCCGGCTCGGTCCAGGACACCATCTGCGACTCCACCGCCGCCAGCATGGCCTCTCAGGGCTTCACCGTCTTCCGCGTCCCCGCCTTCAGCGTCAGCGGCACTCACTACACCTACACCAACGTTGTCATCTGCAACAACCTCCTGCTGCTGCCCACCTACACCAATACCACCGTCACCTCCAACAACGGCAACACCCTCGCCCTCAACTCGTGGACCAGCGCCCTGCCCGGGTACACCATCCGGCAGATCCCCTGCCAGGCCATCGTCACCGCCGCCGGCGTGATGCACTGCATCGCCATGCACGTCCCCAAGCACCTCGGCGCCGCCGGGCCCAACGGCGGCCTCGCCCCCACCGCCTACCTCCAGACCCTCCGCGGCGGGCAGACCCTCAACCCGGGCTCGAACCAGACCATCTCCTGGGTCACCGACGACGACAACCTCGTCTCCTCCGTCTCCATCCAACTCTCGCTCGACGGCGGCAACACCTGGCCCACCACCATCGCTTCGGGGCAGCCCCGCAACGGGTCGTTCAACTGGGTCGTTCCCAACCTCTGTGACACCCAGGCCCGCGTCCGCGTCGTCGCCACCGACGCCCAGGGCAACACCGGTTCAGACGCCAGCGTCACCAACCTCACCCTGAACGCCCCCTTGCCAGGGGACATCGACAACGACAAGATCGTCAACGTCGCCGACCTCGTCATCTTCCTCGGCAACTTCGGCGCCAGCGTGCCCCCCAACACCGGCGGCGACAACAACGGCGATGGCTTCGTCAACGTCAACGACCTCACCTTCCTCCTCGGCGTTTTCGGCACCGCCTGCTAAGCCTCGCTTCCGGTGCAACCCGACGCCCAAGACACGTCCCGATTTCGGGCCCCGACCCGACGGACCCGCGTGAACCATCCCCTCGAATTAGAGTCAATCTGGGTAACTTCAGTTCGGACCTCGAACGCCCGGACACGACCCCCTGAAAAGCGCCCGAAAATCCCCACCCCAACCTCGGGCGTGGCCCCGTTCGACCGATGAACCAGCGGGATCGCCGCCCGACGAACCGAACTCGGTTCGGTGTTTCTGTTCGGATTCCGCTTGCACCACTTCAATCTTGGTTGATAATAGATGAACCTAGTGACCCCTTCGACTCTGTTTCCCGACCCGGTCCTTGAATCCCAACCCAGACCTTTGTTTGCGTGATCCCCGAGCCGGGGCGTAGCCCGGCTCGGTGTTGTGTGTTGTGTGTGTTGACCCCGTTTCGATCCAATCCAAGCGCCCCTCGATGGCCGTGGATGGGTCCCGTCAGCGTGTGAGCGGACGAGGCCCCCTACGGCAGAGGACGTGAAAGGAGTGAGAGCAGTGGGTAAGTGTACGTTGATGTCGGCGATCGCCGGCGGTGTGCTGGTCATGACCAGCGTTTCCACCGCCGAGACGAACAACGCCACCCGTGAATCTCGGATGACCCCGGACAGCCAGCCCCGCATCGTGAAGCCGATCGGGAGCCTCTCGGACGATCCGCGGCTCAAGCACTTCGGTCTGGCCAAGATGCCCCCCGCCCCTGAGGACGGGTACAGCAACGCGGCCTTCCTCGCCAAGGTCGGCCCGCACGCCACCCGCGAAGAGCTCGCCCAGACCAACAACATCGAAGCCATCTCGACCTGCCCCTTCTGCCAGCCCGGCTTCGTCGAGGGCGGCGAAGGTCCCCTGCCCACCCTGTGGACCGAGTGGGGTGACGCGTTCCGCGCTCGCCCGGACGCCCAGGCCGGCAACTGGCTCGTGGACCAGGGCTGCTTCATCATCACCGCGTGCTTCGGTTCGACGAACGCGGCGTTCTCGCGGCCCACGCCCATGACCCTGCCCGCCACTTCGACGCTGGTCCCCAGCGGGCGCATCTGCGGCTTCCTGAGCAACTTCAGCGCTCCCAACGACGCCGCCGACGCCGCCAACATCTCTCACTTCAACTTCGTCTCGCCCAACAGCCCGTCCAACCCGGCCGGCTGCGCGACGTACGACCCCCCGAACAGCCCCCCGCCGCAGACCGGCAACCAGCGCGACCAGGACGCGTACGAGATCTTCGTCCCCGCCGGCGGCATCAACAACTTCCGACTCTTCGCCACCTTCGGCAACGAGTACGAAGTGATCTTCTACGTGAACAAGCTGTTCCCCGCCCCCGGCGACATCACCTCCTGCTGGACCGACCCGGGTGACTCCGACAGCCCCATCACCGAGCACGGCTTCATCGCCGTCACGGCCGGCGGCGGCAACTCGGCCACCACCGCCGGCGCTTCCGGCGGCGAAGAGGGCAAGGCCAACACCACCTGGGCCTGGCCCCGCAACGGCGGGACCTTCCTCCCCCAGGGCACCTACCACATCTTCATCCGTCCCAAGACCTTCGGCAACCTCGTCAGCCCCCCCATCGCCCCCAGCACCCGCTACGAGATCCGCACGCAGGGCACCATCGGCACGGGCCTCGGCACCGGCGCCTGCTGCGTCCTGCCCAGCAACACCTGCCAGGACAACACCCTCGCCTACCTCTGCGAAGAGCAGCCCGGCTTCGCCCCCATCCCGGGCGGCCTCGGCGGCGTGTACAAGGGTGACGGCGTGACCTGCGCGCAGGTCGCCGCCAGCTCCCTGCCCTGCAACATCACCCCCTTCACCGCCAACGAAGGCGCCGGCGCGGACGGCTGCACCAACCCCACCGCCCCCACCGACGTCAACCGCGGCTGCGACGGCCTGGTTCCCCCGCTCACCCTGAACACCCTGCCGATCAACCCCGGCCAGACCATCCAGGGCTTCACCGGCGGCGAACGCATCCCGCCCTACGGCAGCGTCGTCATCGACGGCGACTTCTTCCAGTGGGACGGCACCGGCACCCCCGGCCTCGTCAACGTCCGCTTCTCGCTCGACTCCGAAATCCCGATGGACTTCTTCGTCTTCGTCGCACCCGATACGTCGATCGACCTGTGCGAAGACCTCCTGGGCTTCGGCTTCGGCGGCAACGCCACCCCCGTCCGCGGTCAGGTCATCGATTTCTGCATCCCCGGCAACTCCGTTGTCGTGGTCGGCGTGAGCCCCAACGCGGTCCCCTACCCCTGCGGCAGCCCCAACGGCCCCACCTACAAGCTCACCTTCACCCAGACCGCCTGCAATAACGTCGCCTGCTGCACGCTGGCCGGCTCCTGCTCGGACATGACCGGCCCGGCCTGCTACGCCGCCGGCGGCATCTCGCTCGGCGAAGGCACCACCTGCGCCACCAGCACCTGCTGCTCGGGCGCCAGTGTCTGCACCGGCTCGACCGTCACCGAGAACGGCCTGCCCCGTCGCCTCAACCCCACCCCCACCGGCTCCGACGCCTGCAAGAACCAGAGCACCCTCGGCGCTCAGGACACCTTCAACGGCGGCTGCTCGCAGGGCAACACCACCAACGACTTCTCGCTCGTCAACCCCGGCCAGAAGGTCTGCGCCACCACCTCGTCGTTCCGCTTCGAGGATGACGCCGACTGGTACCAGCTGACCGTCCCCGCGGGCGTTGACCCCTACGTCGGCGTGGTCCTCCGCGCCCAGGTGCCGCTCACCGCGACCCTGTTCCGCAAGCCCGCCGGCGTCATCTGCACCGCCAACGAGGCCGACCTCAACCCCTTCACCATCGGCTCCGCCGGCGTCGGCTCCTGCGACACCGAAGTGGCCATCATCGGTGACTGCCTGGCCGCCGGCACCACCCTCTACCTCCGCGTGACCTCGGGCTTCCTCGAGTACGACATCCCCTGCACCGGCGGCACCACCCCCGCCGCGCAGTACTACCTCGAGTACATCACCGGCCCCTGCACCGGCACCGCGGTCTCCTGCACCGGCACCGCCGAGAACGAGTCGGCCTGCCAGGACGGGCAGATCAACGCCGGCTGCAACGCCACCACCCCGCAGTTCGGCGCGATCGCCTGCAACCAGACGATCTGCGGCACCGCGGACTACCGCAACAACCTGCGTGACCTGGACTGGTACCAGTTCACCCACCCCGGTGGCAACCTGACCGTTCAGTGGAACGCCGCGTTCTACGGCCAGGTGACCGTCGTCCGCCCCGGGACCACCGGCCCTGCCGGCTGCGATGACTTCACCGTCGTCGATGGCCGCCAGTTCATCCAGCCCAACACCGCCACCAACTTCACCGTCAACGCGCTGGCCGCCGGCACCTACTGGATCATCGCGGGCGTCGACTTCGACGGCACCAAGACCGTCTGCTGCTCGGCCTCCTCGAACTACAGCCTCCGCATCCAGTGCACCCCGCCCTCCTGCAAGGGTGACTTCAACAACGACAACCTCCGCAACACGGCCGACCTGGTCGCCTTCCTCGGCTTCTTCGGTCAGTCCGTCCCGCCCGCCAACCCCAACGCCGACTTCAACAACGACAACCAGGTCAACACCGCCGACCTCGTGGCCTTCCTCGGCGTCTTCGGCGTGCCCTGCCCCTGATGCGGACCGAAGCACTCCACATCGCTCAACTCACCTGAGTTGAGCACCGCAGAACCCCACGGCGGGGAGCCCCACGGCTCCCCGCCTTTCTTTTTGCGCCCCCCGAGCCGCACCCCCCTGGCCGCACCCCCCCGAGCCGCACCCCCCCGAGCCGCACCCCCCCGTGCCGCACCCCCCCGCGCCGTACCATCCGCCCATGCTCACCGCCGAGACCCTCCGTCAGCACTTCGAGCACGCCAGGCCCTACCCCGCGTACGTCGCGACCGGCTCGCCCGACCAACAGGCCAACTTCCGGCGCGTCTACGACGGCGCCTCCCTCACCGCCGCCCAGCGCGCCCTGGTCGCCTCGTTCACGCGCCGCATGCCGGTGCTGGTCACCAGCGGCACCTGGTGCGGCGACTGCGTCAACCAGTGCCCGATCTTCGCCCGCATCGCCGAGGCGAACCCCGACCGCATCGACCTTCGATTCGTCGACCGCGACGAGCACAAGACCCTCGCCGACCACGTCCGCATCTGCGGCGGGCACCGCGTCCCCACCGTCATCTGGATGGCCGAGGACTTCGAGTTCGTCCACCTCATGGGCGACCGCACGCTGACGCGCTACCGCACCATCGCCGCCACCCAGCTCGGGCCGGCGTGCCCGGTGCCCGGCGCGCCGGCGGACACGGGGGAAACCGCCGCGGTCATCCAGGAATGGCTCAACGAGTTCGAGCGGGTGCACCTCATTCTGCGGACCAGCGCGCGGCTGCGGCACAAGCACGGGGACTGACCACGGGACGCAGCAGCGACACGCACAGAGCACCGATGACGATCCGTCCCCGGCGAGCGCGGCGATCCACGTGTGCTCCGTGCTCTGTGCTCTGTGCTCTGTGCTTTGTGCTCTGTGCTCTGTGCCTTGAACTCAGCCCCGCGCGCTCACGCCCCACACCTCCGACGGGTCCTGCTCGTCGTGCACCCGCCGCAGCAGCAGGTACAGCACGCTCGACGCGGTGAACGTGTAGCTGAGGCCCCACGCCGCGGGGATCAGCCCGATCACCCAGCCCCACGCACCGACGATCCACGCCGACGCGCCTTCGCGGGCCGACGGCGTCGCCACCACCCCGGCTCGCTCGGCGCTCAGCCAGCTCGAAAGCCCCGCCCGAGCCAGCCCCTCGGCCTGCCCCGTCACCCAGCTCACCGCCACCAACCCGATCGCCCCGAGCACCACCGCCAGCGCGAAATACGCCAACGTCCGCAGCGGGCGGCCCAGCACATACGAGAACGCCCTTTGCACCGCGTCGGTGGCGTCGGTGTTCTCCGCCGCCACCGCCGGCGCCAGCAGCCAGTGCCCGATGGAGAACCCCACCCACACCAGCGTCAGCACCACGCCGCCCACGAACGCCAGCGGATAGAGCAGCGCCCCCACCACGCTCACGCCCGGCAGCGAGAACAGCGCCCACCCGCCGACTTTCAGCGCCACCGAGACCAGCGCCGCGACAAACAGCGGCAGCAGCACCGCCCGCAGCAGCACCCCCATCCGCAACAGCGCGAACACCACCACGCGCCGCAGCGGCACGTCGCTGTGCCCGGCGAACTCCAGCACGCTCGACCGCGCCGCCGCCCCGCCCACCAGCAGCCAGATCGGCATCATCAGCGCCAGCGAGAGCGCCAGGGGCCCCCACCGCTCCCCGTGCACGCTCAGCGAGGTCGTCACGATCTCGAACGAGTCGGCCGCGCCCGCGAGATCAAGCCTCAGGAGCGCCGACGCCGCCCCGCCCGCCCCGTCGGCGACGTCGGCGAGCACCCGCTCGCCCACCCC
>CAZDYM010000045.1:1715-12387 GCA_964509325.1 uncultured Phycisphaeraceae bacterium | reverse complement strand
GGGCCTTTTTCTATTTGGCTACTCCGTGGCTACTAATCCCTCGCGGATTTCGGCTTCCGGCGCGCACAAGATTTTCTGGGCCGAGAACCCGATTGGGTCACTTGCCCCGCCCCTTCCGCTTCTTCTTCGCCACCTTCGGGGTGAACTCCGCCGGGTACGCGAGGTACAGCCGGTGCGAGTCCTTCCCGTCGATCGTGCCGAACCACAGCGGCTTCCCCGTGGTCACGGACTTAGCCACCACGAGGTTCCGCATCGTTTCGACCACCAGCGGATCAATCTCGCGCCAGTGCTGCACGAAGAACACGTCGGCCTCCTCCTGCAAGAGGCGCGGGAGTTGATCGCCGTTCGTGCCCATCTTCCCGAGCGTCAACTTCCCCCGCTCGCCCGGCCCCTTGAAGGCGAACGCGGCGGACAGACGCTTCCCCTTCAGGTACAGCCGGGTCGTGTAGAGGTCGCTCCGCTCCCCGCCCCAATCCTTGAACTCGCCGGGTTCCCCGACGATCGCCTGCACACCGCGCTTGAACTGGTCCTCAGATACTTCGGGCGGGAGCGAGTCAGCCCCCTTGACCTTCTTCACCTTGGAGAACGACGCGATGTCGTCGATGTAGACGCGCTTGACCTTCGCACCGGCGGAGGGGATCGCCACGGACTTCGGAAGGTTGACCACGACCTTCCGCTTCGTCGGCCACTTCGCTTGCTTCTCGCGGCTGCCTCCCAGTGCGAGTATCTGCTTCTTGTGCTTGTGGTACTCGCGGCGGCGGGCGTAGGCGATGTCGCCATTGTGGTCGTCGATCTGGTCGAACGCGGTTCCGGCGAGGGCGCTGCCGACCTTCAACACCTGTATCCGGGAAAGCCCGGTCTTCTTCGCTATCTCAGCGACGGTACGGGCCTTCGCCTTGTGGTAGTAGACGGCCTCGAACACCGCCCGCTTGTGGGCCGAGCGGCCGATCAGTTTGGCGACGTGCTCGATTTGCTCGGGCGCGTTGGAGGCGAAGTCCGAAGTGGAGAGGGGATTTTTCATTTACTTCCCTCGGCGGGGCTTGGGCTTGCCCGATGCGGCCTTGCCGTTGCTGAACATCTTGCTGACTGTGCCTTGGGTGATGCCGAGAGCCTTGGCTACTTCATCCTGGCTCGCTCCCGAGCGCATGAGGAGGGACACCAACAGCCGCTTGATCGCGGTCAACTCGGCGACGACGGGATCGGTGGGTTCGGCTTGCTTTGTCATGCTCTGGTGCTCGCTACTTGGAGTCGTCGCGGTCGTTCTTCAAGGCCGCCGCGAAGCCCTTGGGGAGGGACCGACTAATGACGCTCTCGTGGACGCCGAGCGCGCCGGCGATGTGTTTTTGCCTCACACCATCGCGGATGAGGCTGACGATGAGGAGTTGCTTGATCGCGGCGAGTTCCACCGCGATCGGATCGGTCGGACCGTTCTTCGACTTCGCCTTTGCCATTGATGCTCTTACTTCTTCGACTTCTTTCCCTCACGCTTCGCGGCGGACAACGCCACGCTCACGGTGTGGGGTGTGGTATCGCAAAGCGCCGCGATGTCCTTCGGGGTCATCCCCGCGCGATAGAGACGAACGGCGCGATCCTTGAGGGAGTGATTGTCTGAAACGACGCTAAGAGCGAGGAGTCGGATCAACATGTCCAACTTCGCTTCGATGCGGGAGAGGTCAGTGTCGTCGAGGCTCACGTGCTGTTTCCCTTCTTCTTTGTGGTTCTTCCGTTGAGCGGATAGACATGGAGCAACTTCGCATCCGACCTATTGCCGATGCGGCAGACGATCCCGGCGTCAATCCACCGACTCACGGTCTTACTGAAGTTGGCGGGGTCCAACTTGAGGGCCTTGCGATCTCGCCTTGGGCCTTCGTACCGTCGCATAGGTTGAACGCCGCAAGTTGCTTGGTCGCCGATCCCTTTGACAAGACAATCTCCGCCCGTTTGTCGGGCGGAAACGTCTGACGAGCGGTGACGGGCAGGACGGCGTGAAGGAGGGCTTCGCTGTTGTCTGGCATCGGGTATCCCTGAGAAGCCGCTAAGACCGAGTTTGGCAGCCGTCAAGTATACCACCCCTAGTGTCACGGCGTAGTCAAGCGTGGTTCTATAGGGGTCTGAGCTCAACACTTAGGGTGAAGTGCGAATCCCGCTAACGCTCATGAGGCCGGTAGGTGAAGAACGCCCGGACGAGTTCCCGATCCGCGCCGGGGTGAAGTTCCGCCGCCTCTCGGAGAACGTCCTCGTCCACCCCGATGGCGCGGAGCGCCCGTTGCTCGCCGCAGATGTCGAGCAGAAGCCCGATCGTCGCGTGTGGTGTGTATCCCTCGACTCGTGCAAGCGGAACTCGAGCTGCCAGCAAGCTACGGATCACGCCCCTTGCGGCAAGTAGACGGGCTTCTTCATTTGGCTGCCTGTTGGCGGCTGCGAGACACACGCGGAGAATCGTATCCGCTGTGGTCATGGGCGCGATCTATGCGACGGACACGTTGGCGTGCCAAGACACGGCCGTTGAGCGCCGGACGGATGAGCGGACTTCGAGATGCCGGGATGGATCGCGCCAGAGCTTCGGCTGTGGTTCATTCAAAATGTCACCGACAACAACGAGCCAATAGTTCGATGAGCGAGTTCGCGCTGTTCGCCACTCAAGATCGGTGAACAGAACTCCGCCTGAACGGGACTTGAGCCCCTTGACTTCGATTGCCACCTGCGGCATACTCACGACTGCGAAGTCAAATCCGCTCGCATCCTGTCGACAGTCACGGATCGCTTGCTTGGGCACACCGCAGATGCTTTGCGAGTGCGAGAGGAAGTACTCCTCCGCGAGCCGCCCAGTACGCAGCCGTTCAGCGACGTTCTCGACACGCTCCTTCGAGAACGCGAGCGGAGCCGCGATCTCCGCAGCCGCTTGTCGGTCGCGAGCGAGCAATCTATCTGCTATTTCCAGCAGTGCGTCATCGCTGACCTCGCAAAACTCGCTCAGGACACGTTGCCGGTTAGGACGGATGGGACGCTGGTGCCACCCCTTCCGGAAACCGTGAAGGGGGTCGAACTCGTCTCGAAGGTTTTTCATGCTCGCCGCCGGAACCCCGAGTGCCGACCCTGTGGCTGCAAACGCCGAACGCCAAGACTTGAAGCGGAAACGAACCAAGAACAATTCGTCCAGACGACTCATCGCGTACGCAACGATGATGGCTTCGGTCTCGATGAGTCGGGAGTCTCTTGATTTCGTTTGCTCTGCCATGACGTTTCACGCCGCAAGGGCCGGCACGCACACAGCGTCACCGAACCCGAAGAATGCTCGGTTGGCTGGGCCGACGATGCGGAACTCGTCCGCTCCCATGAGGCGGGCACACTCTCGCGGAGTGAGGAGTCGGGCCGCGTAGCGCCCGTACCCCGCCTTGAAGAGGATTTGACGCCCGCTCCCGCCCTTGGGTGTTCGGAGGCATCCCGCGATGCCGTCGGTGCGCAACTCACCCATCGAACGCTTCGTTCCGTCGGACTGCGCACGCACGCGCCGAAAGACCGTCGCGTAGGACCATCGCCGCTTCGCGATCATCGCGTCAGCGATGACTCGGTGACGCTCGGAGAACTGGCCATAGAGGTAGTCCGCTCGATCCTTGCTCCACCACTCCGGCGCGGATTCTGGGAGGTCTTCGAGAATGTCGGCGAGGCTCGACTCTGAACGGGAAGGCGGCTCCGGCAGTGGTCGAATGCGCCAGTCGATCCCCGGGTGAGAAGCGATAAACTCGCGCACGAGCGCCGGCCGCACGCGGCTTTCCGTAGCCAATCGACCCGCAGATGGATCGGGTAGCAAGGAAGCAACGACGAAGAGACGGGGCCGACTTTGCGGGACGAACCACTTCGCATCCAGGACGAACGGATCAACTGAGTACCCCAGTTCGTTGAGGGCCTCCATCGCAGACCGAAAGTCCTTCCCCCCGTGAGAAGTGAGGAATCCGACAACGTTCTCCAGCATGACCACGGGCGGGCGGCGTCGGTCCATCTTCCGCAGCACGTCTACGAACCCCCAGAACGCCGATGACTGGGCTCCCTTGTCCAAGCCGGCGCGACCGCCCGCGAGCGAGAGGTCGGTACAGGGGAAGGAAGCCGTTGCGAGTTCCACGTCTGGAACATCGTCGCCAGCGATCGCGTGAACGTCGCCCAAGTGGAAGTGGTGGTCCGCGTCTCCGAAGTGCGCGTCGTACTGTTCGCGCTTCTCGGGGTCGATGTCGTTGGCGAAGGCGAGGGACCAACCTCTAGCCTCCAACCCGAGGCGCACGAGCCCGATTCCCGCGAAGAACTCGGCGAAGCGAGGGGTACCCGTCCGCCGCTTGGAACCGTTCTGCCAGATATGGAGTTGACCCGTTCTCACGGAGTTAGGGTATCCGATCGGGCCCCTCCGTGGGCCCCGGACCCCGAGCCGCCTTCCGTGACGCTGATTCTCGCACATCGGTTGCGCGTTTGAGCAGAGACTCCAGAGATTCCGACGCAGAGATCAATCGTGAACATCGCGCCGCGAGGGTCCGCGCGACACACGAGATACTCTTGATTGATGTTTGCGCACACCAAGCCCGCACCGATCGGCCCAAGCGAATGGGAGCCACTCGAGCACCATCTGCGACGGGTTGCCGGCGACCGCGACCTGCCGGGAGCATCGGAACTGTGCGGTGCATTCGGAGCGGGCGAGCTCGGCCGAGTCATCGGTTTATGGCACGACTTGGGCAAGTACGCTCCGGAGTTCCAGCGCTACCTCCTGGCGTCTCACGCCGGGAGTCCCGGGCTGCGAACGGTTGATCACTCCACCGCCGGGGCCCTCCACGCCGCATCGCTCGCGGGTCGTGGCGATCCGATCGCAGCGTGCGTCGCGGCCTTCGCGATTGCCGGTCATCACGCGGGGCTCGCCGATCTGGACCCGGCCGCCGCAACGGGCACATTGAAGGCGCGTCTGCATGATCCACCGACCGAGACGCGCCACGCCCTCGCCGCGGCCCCGCCGGCGCTGCTCGCCGAACCGCTCCCCCCCGTTCCGACGTGGCTGCGGCCCGCGATGCTGAGCACCAACCGCCCCTTGGCGCTCTCGATGTTCATCCGGATGATCTTCAGCACGCTCGTTGATGCCGACCGTCTCGCGACGGAGTGGTTCGACGACCCGGTCAAGTCAAGCTCGCGAACCGGCGCGGCCGTGTCGATCACGGTCCTCCGTGAGCTTCTCGACGCACGTGTGGCGATGTTCACCGAGCGATCGTCCGCGACGCCCGTGAACACAGAACGTGCACGCCTGCTGAACTGCTGCCGCGAGAAGGCGGGTTGGCCTCCCGGGGTCTTCACACTGACCGCCCCGACCGGGAGCGGCAAGACCCTGAGCTCGATGGCCTTCGCCCTTCGGCACGCGGAGATTCACGGGCTCAGACGCGTCGTCTACGCACTGCCGTTCACCAGCGTGACCGAGCAGAACGCCGCGGAGTTCCGCCGCTGCTTCAAGCCCGTCGAGAGCGGCGACGGCCCGGGGATCGTGCTGGAGCACCACAGCGCCTTCACGCCGCCGCGCGCCCAGGCCGGATCGGATTTCGGCGCGGAGCGTGAAGGCGGCGTCGCCCCTTCCGAGCGGTGGCGTCGCCTCGCCACCGAGAACTGGGACGCCCCGGTCGTGGTCACGACCAACGTCCAACTCCTCGAGTCGCTGTTCTCCAACAACCCGTCCGACTGCCGCAAACTGCACCGCCTCGCCAGGAGTGTCGTCGTGCTCGACGAGGCCCAGAGCCTCCCCGTCCACCTCCTCAAGCCCACCCTCGCGGCTCTGCAGGAACTCTCGGAGGGTTACGGCACGACCATCTTGCTTTGCAGCGCCACGATGCCCGCCGTCGTCCAGCGTCCGCACTTCTCCATCGGCCTGCGGAACGCCACTGAAGTTGTCGACGATCCAAAGGGCATGGCCGCCGCGCTGCGCCGTGCCGACGTTCGACTCATCGGACACCTGAGCGACGAGGACATCGTGCAGCGCATCACGGACACGCCGCGCGTGCTCACGATCGTCAGCACCCGCAAACACGCAAGCCGGCTCTTCACCGCGGCGGCCGGCCACGCGCCCGGGTGCCGACATCTCAGCGCGCTGATGTGCCCGGCCCACCGGTCCGTCCGCGTTGCCGAGATCAAGGCCGCTCTCGCGGACCCCGCCGCTCCCTGCCGCGTCATCAGCACGCAGGTGGTCGAGGCGGGGATCGACATCGACTTCCCGGTGGTGTACCGGGCCATGGCCGGGCTCGACTCGATCATCCAGTCCGCCGGGCGATGCAACCGAGAGGGCCGCCTGTCACGGGGCGAGGTCTTCGTGTTCGACACGGACGAACCGCCGCCCCCGGGCATCGACACGCGGATCGCCGCGACGCGTGAGGTGCTGGAAGATGGGGCTGATCCGCTCGATCTCGACACCATCGAAGCGTGGTTCCGTCTGGTGTACTGGCAACAGAGCACATCGTGGGACGGCGGGCCGGGCCAGACCATCACCGCCGACCTCGGGCCGAAGCAACTCAAGTTCCGCAGCGTCGCCCAGGCTTACAAGTTGATCGACCAGTGGGCCGTCCCGGTGGTCGTGCCCTACGGCGACGAGGGCACGGAACTGTGCGGGGCCATTCGATCTTCCCACAAACCTGAGGCGAGCCTGGTCCGCAAGGCGCAGCGCTTCAGCGTGAACATCACCCCGTGGGCGTTCGAGTCGCTCGAATCCCAGGGTTTCATTGAGAAGGGTGACACCACGCTGTCCGTCCTGGTTCACGCGTCTCTGTATGATGACGAGGTCGGGCTGCGGCTCGACGCCGCGCCCGATCCCCGTCACCTGATCACGTAAGGCACGCTTCCGACGAGGCCTTCGCATGACCTACGGCATCAAACTCAAAGTCTGGGGCGACTACGCCCTGTTCACACGCCCGGAGATGAAGGCCGAGCGCGTCACCTACGACATCATCACGCCCTCCGCCGCCCGCGGCATCTTGGAGGCGGTGTACTGGAAGCCGGAGATCCGCTGGGTGGTTCACCGGATCCACGTGCTGAACCCGATCCGCTTCGCGAGCATCCGGCGCAACGAACTCGGCAGCGTCATCCCCGCAGGGACGGTGCGCTCCGCCATGCAATCCGGCACCGGCACGCTCGGGGTGTACGTCGAGGAGGTCCGCCAGCAGCGCGCCGCCACGGTGCTGCGCGACGTCGCCTACGTGATCGAGGCCCGCTTCGATGTGCTCGACGCCAGCGGGCCCGAAACCAAGCCCGAGGCCAAGCACCTCGACCAGTTCCGCCGTCGTGCCAGGGCGGGCCAGTGCTTCCACCGCCCCTACCTCGGCTGCCGCGAGTTCGCGTGCGATTTCGAGCTCGTGGAGGGCGAGCCGGAACGCTCGCGCCTCGCCGGCACGCCCGAAGGAAACCGCGACCTGGGCTACATGCTGCACGACATCAGTTTCGACCGCGGCATGACCGCGTTCTTCTACCGGGCCGTGATGCGTGACGGTGTGGTGGACGTGCCGCCCCCCACCTCGCACGAGGTCCGCGCATGATCATCCCCGCGCTCGTCAGGCTGTACGATCGGCTGGAGGCCGAGGGCGACGAGGCCGTCGCCCCGAAGGGCTATAGCACCCAGAAAGTCAGTTTCTGCATCGTGCTCAACAAGAACGGCACGCTGTCGTCGGCGGGGATTGTCCGGGAATATGTCACGGAACGCCGCGAGGTGCGGAAGAAAGTCAAGGGCGAGCAGACCGTTGAGTTCAAGGAGGAACAGCGCGTCAAATCTCTCATTCTCCCCGGCCAGAGCAAACCCCCGGGCAGCGGCCTCAACCCGTGCTTTCTGTGGGACAAAAGCGCGTATCTGCTCGGCTTCAAGCCCGATGACCCAAAGCCGGAACGGACCAAGCGGTCGTTCGAGGCATTCCGCGAGCGGCATCTTGCCCTGCGGAAACTGATCCATGACGAGGGCTTCGACGCGGTCTGCAGGTTTCTTGAATCATGGAAGCCCTCGGACGCCAAGGCCATCGAGGGCTTGGCGGACATGGTCACGAACTTCGGAGTCTTCCGGCTCCGGCTCGACGAGGGGTACATCCACGAGCGTGAATCAGTCCGGGACTGGTGGGACGCCAACGGGAGCTCGTGGTTCGATGGCGGCGACACCGACGAGGACTCGGGCGGAGGGGCTGGCCCAGGCGTCCCTTCGCTGGTTGACGGCGAGGTCCGTCCGTTGGCGCTGACGCACAAGCCGATGATCAAGGGTGTCGCCGGGGCGCAGTCATCGGGCGCCACGATCGTGTCGTTCAACCAGCCGGCCTTCAACTCATTCGGGAAAGAGCAGGGCGAGAACGCCCCGGTGGGCGTCGATGAGGTGTTCAAGTACTGCACGGCCCTCGCGCGCATCACCGCCGACCCGAAGCGCCGGGTCCGGCTCGCCGGCGACACCATTGTCTTCTGGGCTGACAAACCCTCACCCGCCGAGCAAGTCCTCGCGGCGACGCTCGACCCCGCCGGCGCGGGCTTCGCGGACTTCGCCGCGCCGGACCTCGGCGTCTCCGGCGCGAACGCCCCGCGATCCTCGAAACCCGACGAGGAGGCTCGGGCCATCTACGAGAAGGTCCGCCGCGGCGAACGCGTCACGTTCGTCCCGAGTCAGGACCTGCCGTTCTACATCCTGGGGCTGTCGCCGAATATCTCCCGCCTGAGCGTGCGGCTGTGGGAGGTGTCGAGCGTCGCGAAGGTGGTCGAACGCCTGCGTGCGTACCACGAACAGCTGACGATGCTGCCCGAGCCGCCGGACACGCCCCCCTTGTCCGTCCGCCGCCTCGTCGCCGAGACCGCGATGCCCAAGGGCGGCTACGCGGATGAAACGCGCGTGAACCCGACGCTCTCGGCCGAGGTGACGCGGGCCATCCTGACCGGGGCACCGTACCCGCGGGCGCTCCTGGCGGGGGTGATCGCCCGCTGCCGAATCGAAGGCCTCGCCGACAGTCAGACCCGCCACGACTTCCGCCAGGCGCAGCACCGGCGCTGCGCCGTCATCCGGGCTTGTCTTTCCCGCTCACACCCAGACCTGGAGGTGCCCGTGTCCCTCGACGAGAACTCGCAGTCCACGCCCTACAACCTCGGGCGGCTTTTCGCCGTGCTCGAACGCATCCAGGAGAACGCGCTCGGCGACATCAACACCACCATCAAGGATCGATACTTCGGCGCGGCCGGTTGCACCCCCGCGACCGTGTTCCCCCGACTGCTCCGCCTCGCCCAGCACCACGTCAACAAGATCGAACACCCAGGCCAACGCATCGTTCGAGAGAAAGAACTCGGCGGCGTCATGATGCGCCTCGCGGCGTTCCCGCGGGTGCTCCCGCTCGAAGCACAGGGCCTGTTCGCCATCGGCTATTACCACCAGCGCCAGGCCTACTTCCAATCGCGAGAAAAGCCGGACGCATCCGACTGAATCCCGCTCACCCGTCGCCTCACCGTGCACACTCACGAGCGCCCCTTCCCTCCCGGCACACGCAACCCGCACCGAGCCACCCTCATGCCCAAGCCCTCACCCACCGCCATCCAGCACCGCTACGACATCGTCTACTTCTTCGACATCACCGACGGCAACCCCAACGGCGACCCCGACGCCGGCAACATGCCACGCATCGATCCAGAGACCAACCACGCCCTTGTGACCGACGTCTGCCTCAAGCGCAAGATCCGCAACTACGTCGGCATGAAGCACGCCGAGAAGCCCCCCTTTGAGATCTACGTCAAGGAGAAGGCCGTGCTGAACAACCAGCACGAAAGGGCCTATCAGGCGCTCAAGGTCAAGAGCAGCGACAAGAAGGCGGCCAACGAGAAGTCCAGCGAACTCACCGCCTGGATGTGCCAGAACTTCTTCGACATCCGCGCCTTCGGCGCCGTCATGAGCACCGGCGTGAACTGCGGCCAGGTCCGCGGACCCGTCCAAGCCACCATGGCCCGCAGCCTTCACCCCATCCTTCAACTCGAGCACTCCGTCACCCGCTGCGCCGTCACCACCGACGAAGAGTCCAAGAAGCAGGACGGCGGCAACCGCACCATGGGCCGAAAGTTCACCATCCCCTACGCCCTGTTCCGCAACTACTTCTTCATCAGCCCCATGCTCGCCGATCCGGACCGCAACGGCACCGGCTTCTCCGACGACGACCTCGCGCTCGTCAAGGAAGCCCTCAACATGATGTTCGACCACGACCGCTCCGCCGCCCGCGGCACCATGGCCCCGGTCGAGATCATCGCCTTCCGCCACGACAGCGCCATGGGCAACGCACGTGCCGACCACTTGTTCTCGCTCGTCACCTGCGACGCCGTGCCCGAAGTCAAGGCCGGCGACCGTCCGCCTCGCAGCCGCGACGATTTCACGATCCGCGTCGATGAGAAGCGGCTGCCCGCCGGCGTCACCCTCGAACGCTGGTAGCCGATTCACGCCGAGCCGCCGCATGCCCCAGGCGCCGGACCTGATCCCCATCTCCGCCCTGCAGCACCTGATGTTCTGCGAGCGGCAGTGCGCCCTCATCCACATCGAGGGGCTCTGAGCCGAGAACCGTCTCACCGTCGAGGGCCGCTCCCTCCACCGAAAGGCCCACGCCGAGGACCTCGGACCCCGCGGCGGCGGACGCCACCTCACCCACCCCCGCGTCCGCCCCGGCCCCGGCCT
>CAZDYM010000045.1:0-1666 GCA_964509325.1 uncultured Phycisphaeraceae bacterium | reverse complement strand
ATCGTCGAGTTCCACACGCCGCTCGGTGCCCCCGCCTCCGCCCCCGCCCCCCCCATCGCCATCGCGGCGGCCCCGTTCCCCGTCGAGTTCAAACGCGGACGCCCCAAGGCCCACGACGCCGACCGCGTCCAACTCTGCGCCCAAGCCTTGTGCCTCGAGGAAATGCTCGGTGTCCCCGTGCCCGCCGGCGCGCTGTTCTACGGCGTCACCCGCCGCCGACAGGAAGTCGCGTTCGACGCCGACCTGCGGGCCAAGACCATCGAGGCGGTCCATCGCCTCCGCGCCCTGCTCGCCGCGGGTGTCACGCCGCGTGCGGAGCGAGAGAAGAAGTGCGACCGCTGCTCGATGCTCCACCTGTGCCTCCCCGACGGAACGGGACCCAGCCGCAGCGCGAAGCGGTACATCCAGGCCGCCCTTTCAGCGCTCGAACGTTGATGCCCAAGACGCCTTGATGCCATCATGCCGCGGTGCCGTTCGATGAAGCACCACCTCAACACCCTCTTCGTCTTCACCCAGGACGCCTACCTCGCCAAAGACGGCGAGTCCGTCGTTGTCCGCGTCGAGCGACAGGAAAAGCTCCGCCTCCCCGTCCACACCCTCGGCGGGATCGTCTGCTTCGGCCAAGTCTCCGCCTCGCCCCAGCTCATGGGGCTCTGCGCCGAGAAGGGCGTGGCCGTGTCGTTCTGCACCCCCTCCGGACGATTCATCGCCCGCTGGTGCGGATTCACCCCGGGCAACGTCCTGCTCCGACGCCGCCAGTACCGCGCGGCGGATTCCGAAACCGACAGCCTGCCCGTCGCCCGCGGCTTCGTTCTGGGCAAGATCGCCAACAGCCGCACCGTCCTCCTCCGAGCCGCGCGAGAGCACCCCGATCCCTCCGCGGCGGAGGCGCTGACCGTCGCCGCCGCCGAACTGGCCAGGTCACTCCTCCGCGCCGGCTCGGCGGCTTCCATCGACTCACTGCGGGGCATCGAGGGGGACGCCGCCAACGCCTATTTCGCCGTGTTCTCTCGCCTGGTCCGCCCGCCCGACCCCGCCGCCGCCAAGGGTGCGTTTCTCTTCGCCGGACGCAACCGCCGCCCCCCGCGTGACCGCGTCAACGCCCTGCTCTCGTTCCTGTACGCCATGCTCGCGCACGACGCCCGCTCGGCATGCGAGACCGTCGGGCTCGACCCCGCCGTGGGGTTCCTCCACGCCGACCGCCCCGGGCGACCCGGCCTCGCGCTCGACCTCATGGAGGAGTTCCGCGCCTTCCTCGCCGACAGGCTCGCGCTCTCGCTCATCAACCTCGGGCAGGTGAAGGCGTCCGGATTCACCCTGACCGAGTCCGGCGCCGTCGAGATGAGCGAGACGACCAGAAAGGAAGTCGTCGCCGCCTACCAGCGACGAAAACAGGAGACCATCACACACCCCTTTCTCCAAGAGAAGACCACCGTCGGCCTTCTCCTTCACCTTCAAGCCCGGTTGCTCGCGCGGTACCTCCGCGGCGACCTCGACGCGTACCCCCCGTTCTTCTGGAAGTGACCAAGGCACGCCCACCCTCCCAGCCGGCGGATCACAAGCCAACCTGATCCGTGCGGCCTCCCGTCCGCGCCCATCCCCCCCACCCCACCCCCCCCCGCCGGGGGCCCCCCCCCCCCCCGGCGCGACCCCTCGAACAACGCAG
>CAZDYM010000044.1:0-12480 GCA_964509325.1 uncultured Phycisphaeraceae bacterium | reverse complement strand
GCAGAAGGACTATCTGAAGGGCGTGCCGTCGGCGGAGACGGAGACGGGCCAGCGGAAGCCGGTGACCAAGTGGGAGTTGCGGAAACTCTGATCCGGAGTGTGACAAGGCTTCGTGGCGTTGACCGGTCCGACGGTCGGTGTGCTCTCCGAGCCGGGCCGGGACGGCGGTTCTCAGAGGGCCGGTCCGCGGCACGAGAGCCCGTCACGCCGAGCCAATGAATGAAAACGACCGGCGTCTGAGGGCCGGCCGTGGGTTTGTTGTCCTTGGCGTGCGGTCCGGGTGAGCGTGCCTTCCCGGCGATCCGGGGTAGGGTGGGGGGAGGCGGAGGGAGGGAGTGCGGGGAAGGGATGCGGCTCAGCAGGGCCCGGCGCCGAAGGAACCGAGGAATGTGGTGAGGTCGAGGACGTTGACGACGCCGTCGCCGGTGAGGTCGCCGCCGGTGTTGGGCGGGACGGTGGCGCCGAACACGCCGAGGAAGAAGGTGAGGTCCTGGACGTTGACGCTGTTGTCGGCGTTGAAGTCGGCGGGGCGCTTGGTGTCAACGCGGAAGGTGGTGACGGCGCCCGCGCCGGTGGCCAGGGGGGCTTCGATCTGCACCACGCCCAGCGACGCGACGTAGTTGTACGTCGCGGGCGCTGCGTTGACCGTCACCGAGCAGATCGGGCTGTTCGCGGGCACGCGGACCTCGCAAGTGGCGGTGACGGGCTGACCGGTGAGGTTGGTGTACGCGATGGAGGCGCCGCGGTTGTCTTCGCTGGCGGTCACGCTGACGCGGTCCGGGCCGATCTTGAGGTTGTTGAAGGTCATCGAAGGCCACCCGGTGGGCAGCTTCGGGGCGACGAAGAAGCTGTCGGCGGCGGCGTTCGGGTTGAAGTCCAGCAGGGCCATCACCGCGTCGACGAAGGTGGACATGGATTCCCAGGCGTTGGGCCAGGCGGTCTGGAGCCGGAAATCGGTCTGGCCCGGGTAGAGGAGGCTCGAGGCCGGGGCGATCTGCTCCGCGCCGAGGCCGACGGGTCCGAGGTTCTGGATGCACAGGTCCACACGCGACTTGAAGTTGTCGATATCGCCCTTGCCCGGGGTGAGGTTGGCGCGTTCGGCGTAGAACAGGCCGTACCAGAGCGTGCTGAGGAACCAGGGGTTGCCGGTGGGCTGGCCGAGGTTGCACGAAGGGTTGCCGAGCCAGTAGGTGTCGCACCAGTAGCGGTCGATGAGGTTCTGGAACTCGCCGGTGAAGTTGACCAGCGGCTTGTTGTTCCCGAAGCGGTCGTTGGCGACGCCGTTGATCCGGTCCATGACCAGCGCGGCGCGCGGGCTGGTGGGCGAGTGCGTCTCGAAGGGGTAGACGATGCCGAGCTGGGAGATGTCGGTGTTCTCGCCGTTCCAATCGAGGCGGGCGTCGAGGCCGCCCTGGATCGCGTTGCGCCGGAAGGTGAAGGTCGCCACGTCGGCGTTGTTGCCCAGGATCTGGGCGATGTCGGCGGCGTCCTTCAGCCCGCGGACCACGTTGGCGTTCGAGTAGATGAACACGTCGAAGGCGTCTTCCCAGATGTTGTTCGAGTACATGAGGTTCACGGCGTCCTCGTAGCGGAGCCGAGAATCGATGTCCGAGTCCTCGGACATCGCCAGGCCGGCCTCGTACACCGTCAGGTAGTAGTCGCTGAGCAGGGCGGTGTCGCCCTCGACGTTGTACAGCCACTTGATGCCCCAGGGGAACACGGCGGTCTCGTCGACCTGCGGGGCCGTCCACACCTGGTAACCGTCGGTGGTGTACTTCTGATACCAGAAGGCGCGCCCGGTGTAGCCGGTGTCGAAGGTCTGGGTGGCGCGGAAGCAGACGTCGCGGAGGAAGCGGTAGACCTCGCGGGCCTGGGTGGTGTGGCCCGTGCGGGTGAGGGTCACGGCGCCGTAGACGGCGTCACGCGGCCACACGAAGGGGTACGCGCCGTTGTGATAGCCCGCGATCAGGCCGCCGTTCTTCTCATCGAGGTGCAGCGCGGTGGCGAGCAGGCCGCGGTTGAAGAGGGTCTCCCAGGCGGTGTCGGGCAGGTCGACGGTCACGCCGGAGTTCAGCCAGTTCTGCCAGTGGCTGTCGGTGGCGGCCTGCCATCCCGCCATGCTCGAGGCGAGGACGGCGTCGATGGGCCCGTCCATCTGGAAGGCGTAGGTGCCGACGGCGCCGGCGAAGTTGTCGAACCCGCCGACGAATGCGATGTTGACTTCGCGGGTCTCGCCGGGGTTGAGCGAGACCTTGGCGCCGATCCAGCCCTGACCGTTGTCGGGAGAGGTGTCGCGCCAGGCATCGACCGCCGGCACGCCCGCGGCGGAGCCCACGCTCGCGCACACCTTCATGGCGGCGGCGAGATAGACCGAGACGTTCTTGTCGTAGTTGGGGAAGGTGGTGGGGTTGTACTCGCCGACGTTGCCCGCGAGGCGCTGGGTGGTGTCAAAGGCGACCATGGCGCCGCGGGCGGCGTCGAAGAACATGCCGTCGAACTGGTCCCCGCCGTTCAAGGCCGGGTCCATGTAGAAGTAGACGTTGACGTCCTCGGCGGCGGCGCCGTTGTTCGTGAGGATCATCCGCTTGACATAGATCCCCTTGTTGGGCTGCCCGCCGTCGGTGGTCGGGAAGGTAATGCCCTTGGGGGCGAAGTCGAGTTGCTGGACGGTGATGTTGTTCCCGCCGGCGACCAGGCGCTGCGTGGTCTGGACGGTGTTGGTGTTGCCGACGTAGGCCTGAGCGACGTCAACAAAGTCGGTCCCGGTCTGGTTGGTGAGCCAGTAGGTCTTGTCGTCGACGCGGATGCCGGCGAAGGCCTGGTTGAGGTGCATCTGGCCTCGGAAGCCCAGCGGGAGCCCGGGCGGGAAGGTGTCGGGACCGTCGACATAGCCCTCGTTCTTGGTCGAGACGCCCTGGACGCAGCCGGCGGAGGGGTAGTAGATGTCGTAGACCGAGCCGTTCTGGTCGATCTGCACGTTGATGTTGTTGTTGCCGACGATGGCCTCTTCCTTCCACGTCCACACCGGCGGGTATCCGACGGTGTGATTGACGAAGGCGCTGCCCTGGCCGGGCCAGGCGAGTTTGTTGGTCCAGGTGAACACGGTGCCGGACCCGCCGCCGACGAAGACCTCCGGGCCGTCGTTGTCGCGAGCGGCGACGCGGTACTTGATGACGCGCCCGTAGACGGTGGTGTCGAGCGAGAGGGCGTTGACGGGGACGTCGGCGCGCCACCAGTCGTCGTTGCCCCCGAAGCCGTTGGGCTGGTTGCGGACGAACGAGATGCCGCCGCCGCCGCTGGAAAGCACGGCGGTGGAGGCGTTGCCGGCGGTGCCGTTGGACCCGACGGGGTCGGAGCCGTCGAGGGTGAAGTAGATGTTGACGACGTTGTAGGAGAAGGAGGGGCCGACCTTGACCCAGAGGTCGACGGTTTCGTCCTCGCGGGGGAGTTCGGGCTCGCGTCCGGTGACGCCGGCCGGTTCGCCGAAGACTTGGGCGCCCGGGTCGTGGCTGACGAGGGCGGGGTCGGCGAAGGCGACGCCGACGGCGGAGCCGATGGCGGCCAACATCAGGGCGAAGGGTGCCCGGTGGGGGTGGCTGATGTTCATCTCTCTCAGAGTCCTGTGGGTGGGCGCTGCGGCGCGGCGGGCTGCATGCTAAAACGCTTTACCAAGATACCGGACGAATCAACAAAGTCAATACCCATTCCTGTCCTACGAAACAATGTTCCGGACATGACTTTGCCTCACGACTCAAGGAAAACCACCAGACCCGACCCGAACGGGCTTCGAGTGCCGCTTGAGATGGGCTCGCGGCGGCTTTGAGGCGCGGAATTTCAGGACCACCGACGGTTATCGCCCGCGGAGTTGGCGGTCGCGCTTCAGCGGCCCCCGGTTGGCGTCGATTTTCCCGGCCACAGCCGGAAAAAGCGGGCAGGAAGGGCCGGCGTGGCCCGGTCCCGCTTCCGGACGGTTGGTCGGACCCCATCGGGGCCCGAGCCGCCAAGGGCGCGGAGCCGCCTTGCCCCCCCACCACGACCCCTCGGACCCGAGGGATCGACCCCGCTGGGGACACGCCGCTGAGGCACGGACGCCCAGAGGCGAGTGAGAGAGACAGGTTCACGGAGGATCATCCATGAGTCGCATCAACACGAACGTGGCATCGCAGATCGCTCAGCGTGTGCTGACGAGCAACAAGAACGCTCTGAACACCAGCCTGGAACGTCTGAGCACGGGCCTGCGGATCAACCGCGGGAAGGACGACCCGGCGGGCCTGATCGCGTCGGAGAATCTCCGCGCGGAGAAGGCGGCGCTGAGCAAGGCGATCTCGAACGCCGAGCGTGCCGACCAGGTGGTCAACATCGCCGAGGGCGGCCTCGACGAGATCGGGAACCTGCTGAACGAGGTGCAGGCGCTGGTGACCGAGACGGCCAACAGCGCCGGTCTGTCGTCCGAGGAGCGGAGCGCCAACCAGCTCAAACTGGACAGCATCCTGCAGACGATCGACCGCGTGGCGGGCGCGACCAACTTCCAGGGGAACAAGCTGCTGAACGGGAACCTGGCGTTCACGGCGACGAGCGTGAACTCCGACGTGAACTCGTTCAAGGTCAACGGCGCCAAGCTGACCTTCGGCGGCTCGCTGAACGTCGACGTGGTGGTCACGGGCTCGGCGCAGGTGGGAGGGTTCTTCCTTTCGTTCGGCGGCACGAGCATCAACCTGAGCAGCGCGAACGCGCGGTTCGTGGTCGAGATCGCCGGGGCGAAGGGCAGCCGCGAACTGTCGTTCGCTTCGGGCACCTCGCTGACGAACGTGGCGGCGGCGATCAACTCCTACACGGACATCACGGGCGTTCGGGCGCGGGTGTCGGGCACCAGCGGCGTGCGGCTCTACTCCGACGAGTACGGCGCTGACCAGTTCGTGTCCGTCAAGGTCAACAGCAGCGGCGGGATCGACACCGGCAACCTGGGCATCTACAACCTGCAGGCGGGCGACGCCGACGCGGTGAACACCACCCGCCTGAGCACGTTCGCGACCGCCTCCAACGCGGTGAAGGACGCCGGGCAGGACGTGCGGGCGACGGTCAACGGGATCAACGCGACGACCCGCGGGACCAAGCTCCGCATCAACACGGACTTCCTCGACACGGAGATCGACCTGAACTACAACCGCACGGCGACGGGCGGCAGCGCCGCGAAGCTGGGGAGCCTGACGGCGTTCACGATCACCGGCGGCGGGGCCGACTTCCAGCTCGCCGGGCGTGTGAACATCGCCGGGAAGGTTTCGATCGGCATCGCCAACGTGGCGGCGCGGGACCTCGGTCGGACGACCAGCGGCGGGACGACGTACTTCCTGTCCGACCTGGCCGCGGGCAAGTCCCTGAACCTGGTCTCGGGCGACCTGACCACGGCGCAGAAAGCGGTGGGCGCGGCGATCACCGAGCTGGCGGCCCTGCGCGGGCGTCTCGGCGCGTTCCAGCAGAACACCGTGGGGGCCACGATCCGCAGCTTGAACGTGGGCCTTGAGAACACCACCGCCGCCGAGAGTGTGGTGCGCGACGCGGACTTCGCCAACGAGACGGCGGGTCTGACGCGCTCGCAGATTCTGGTCTCCTCGGCGACGCAGATTCTCGGGCTGGCCAACCAGCAGCCGCAGAGCGCCCTTCAGCTCCTCGGCTAACGCCGAGGTGAGGGAGGGACGCTGACCGACTCAGGATCACCGTGAACCGATCCGACCGCCCCGGCTTGAGCGCCGGGGCGGTTTTCTGTTCATGGCTCGGGGCGACGCGCGTTCACGGCGGAGAAGCGGAGGCTGCCGACGAAGGGGCAGCGCGACGCGCCGGGGTGGGCGATCGGACCCGCGGAGAGTGTGCGCGCGGAGATCGGTTGCCGGCGTCGATCAAGACCGGAGGCCGGCCCGGGACCGTGCGTTTCACGCGGGGAACTCGGGGGGCTCGCCGATGAGCACGCGCCACACGTCGCGCACCACCCACGACATGTTCCTGTGGGCGGTGGCGGTGGCGGCGCCGATGTGGGGGGCGAGGTGGGCGTTGGGGACGCTGAGCAGGGGGTAATCGGGGCCGAAGGGCTCGGGCTCGTGGACGTCAAGGATCGCCTGGGCTTCGGGTCTTTCCCAGAGGAAAGCGGCGAGGGCGATCGGATCAAGGACCATGCCGCGGCTGGCGTTGATCAGCAGGACATCGCGTTTGCACAGGTCGAGGCGCTCGGCGGAGACAAACCTGCGGTTGGCGGCGCGCCCGTCGATGTGCAGCGTGAGGATGTCGGACTCCGCGAACAGGGTCCGCGGGTCCACCGGCACGGCGCCGTGGCGGGCCGACTCGGGGATGACGAGCAGGTCGTTGTAGATGACGCGCATGTTCAAGGCGGCGGCGACGCGGGCGACGCTCTTGCCCACGCGCCCGAGGCCCAGCACGCCGAGCGTGAGATCGGAGAGCTGACGCGGTGCGACCAGTTCAGCCCGGGCCCGCCTCCATTCGGCCATGCTCAGCGGGTGTTCGAGGAACACGCGGGGACGGAGGGCGTCAAGCATGAAGGCGAAGACAAGCTCGACGACGGCGCGGGTGTTGGCGTCGGGGGTTGAAACGACCGTGACGGAGCGGGCCTTGCAGGCGGCGACGTCGATGTTGTCGAGCCCCACGCCGGCCCGGCCGACGACCTTGAGGCGGGGAGCGCCGGCGAGAAGTTCCGGGCCCACGCGGGTGTAGGTGCGGACCACCAGCCCGTCGGCGCGGCTCAGCAGGTCCGGGAAGCGGGGGTCTTCGGAAGGGCAGGCGATGAGTTCGCAGCGCTCCGCCATCCAGGCGGCGCAGGCGGCGTCGAGCTCTTCGGTCTGGACGACCAGTGGTTTGGTGGGCGTGGTCACGTCGTCGGCGTTGAGCGGCAGGGGGTGACGGAAGGGTTCGGTGCGGGCCCCCGCGCCGCTTGATCACTCGTCGGAGCCGGCGTCGGCGGGCTCGAGGTGGGCCGACATCGGGCCCTTGCAGGAGGCGATGCGGGGGTCCCTGCCGCAGGCGTGCATCTGGTCGAGTTTCAGTTCGGCGAGTTCCTTGTGGAAGGTGCCGCAGATCGCCCGGCCTTCGGTGTCGACCGCTTTGGCGATCTGGAAGGCCCGCTCGACGGGCGCGGAGAAGACGCGCTGCATCATCTCGATGACGTACTCGTACGAGTGGTCTTCATCGTTGAGCAGCACGACGTTCCAGAGGCGGGGCCGGCGCACCTCGGGGCGGCGCTTCGGAACGGGGAGGGTGGCGGCGGCTGGACCGTGGTGGTCGGGGCCGGGTTCGGCGTTCTGGCTCATGGCAGGGAGAGTGTATCTGGGTGGCGGGCGGGAGAAAACTCCCGCGTGTGTCAAGTGGGAGGGTGGACGTTCCGCCGGATCGCGCGGTGCCGCTCGGGCCGCGATCACGAGGGGGTTTTCCATGACAGGGCCCCGTCACGGGGTGGACAGCCTGTGAGCCGGAGGTGAAGGGTTGAATCCGCGCCGACGATGAGTACGTTGTGCGGAACGCGGTGCCACGTCCGCACCGCCCGGAGGCTTGGAAGCGGCCTCCGAACCTGTTCACGCACGGAAGCCGGTGGCTGGGTAGGAACGGAGATACGCCGTGAACAAGAGCGGCCTCGTGCAACTGGTGGCCAGCGAGCTGAAGGTGAGCCGCACCGAAGCGGGTCGGGTGGTGGAGGCGGTGATGCGTTGCATCGCGGAAGGGGTGAACAAGGACGAGAAGGTGGCGCTGTCCGGCTTCGGGACGTTCCGGAAGAAGCACCGCAAGGCGCGGACGGCGATGAACCCGCTGACGCAGCGGGAGATGAAGATCAAGGCGAGCAAGACGGTGGGGTTCTCGCCGAGCCGGACGCTGCGGGAGAGGCTGTAGCCCACGATCGTGAGATCGGAGCGGGGGCTCTCGCGGCGCGCGGCTACCGGCGCGAGGCGGTCGGCGTGCCCGCCAGGAGCTCGGTGATGCTCCGGCCCAGCAGCGGGTGCGTGAGGTCCGGGGCGATCTGCGCCAGCGGGCGGAGCACGAAGTCTCGCTCGTGAAGGCGGGGGTGCGGCACGCGGAGCCCGGGCGCGTCGATGGTGTAATGACCAAAGAAGAGCAGGTCGAGGTCGATGCGCCGCGGCCCCCAGCGCTGGTCGGTCTGGCGGTTGCGGGCCAGTTCGCGCTCCACGGCGAACAGGCCGGCGAGCAGTTCCGCGGGGTTCAGTTCGGTGCTCAGGTGCGCGGCGGCGTTGAGGTACGGTCCCTGGCCGGGTGGCCCGACGGGGTCGGTCTCAACGACACTCGACACCCGCACGAGCCTCACGGCCGGCAGCCGGGCGACGCCGCAGAGCGCGGCCTTGATGAGCGCGGCGCGATCGCCCAGGTTCGATCCGAGGGCGATGAACGCGTCAACGGGCATGAGGGGCGCCGGGGCGAACGGGCTGGGGTTGGTCAGGCCTTGCCGACGGGCTCGAACTCTTTCTCGCGGTGCTGCATGTGGGCCTTGAGGCGGGCGAGGATCGAGCTGTGCATCTGGCTGACGCGGCTCTCGGAGAGATCCAGCGTGGCGCCGATCTCCTTCATGGTCATCTCTTCGTAGTAGTAGAGGATGATGATGAGCCGCTCGGCCCGGCTGAGGCCCTTGCCGAGGAGTTCCTTAAGGTCTCGGCGCTGGATCTCGCTGAGGGGGTTGGCGATCGACTCGTCCTGGATGACGTCGATCTCGCGGACCTCGCGGCTGCCGTCGGACTGGTAACGCTGGCGGTTGAGGCTGGTGATGCTGACGGCGGAGCCGTCCTTGAGGATCTTCTTGACCTCCTCGGCGTCGACGCCGAGGCGCTTGGAGATTTCCTCTTCGGTGGCGGTGACGCCGGTCTGCATCTCGATTTCCTGGCGTGTCCGCTCGACCTTGCCGGTGCGGTGCCGGACCAGGCGTGGGACCCAGTCCATGGAGCGGAGTTCATCGAGGATCGCGCCGCGGATGCGTGGGGCGCAGTAGGTCTCGAACTTGACGCCGCGGTCGAGGTCGAAGGCGTCGATGGCGTCCATGAGGCCGAAGATGCCGGCGGACATGAGGTCCTCGATGTCGACCTCGTCGGGGAGCCTGGTGTAGATGCGCTCGGCGTTGTAGCGGACGAGGTGGAGGAACTTCTCCATGAAGAAGTTCCGGAGCGGCTCGTTGGGGTCGGCCTTGTAGAGCATCCAGAGCTCGCGCATGTCGGTTCTCTCGAACTCGGCGCGGGTGGTGGGGCGCGGCTTGGGAGTGGCTTTGGTTCGTCCCTTGGACGACTTGGCGGCGGCGCGGGGCGCATCGGCGTGATGGTCGGAACGTTGGCTCTCGTCGGCATCGACGATGCGCGACGGGGCCAGCGCGACGGCGATGGGCGCCGAAAGGGCGGGGGCGGACCGCGGGGCGGGGGCGCTCGCGCGCGGGGCGGACGCGGGCTTGGAAACTGAGTTCGGCTTGAGTTTGGGCGACGCTTTCACGGTCGGCATGGTCGGCTCCTTGACCTTGCTCACCAAGACGGAACGGATTGTCCCGGCCCTGCGCCGAGCGGTGACGGGTCACCTTCGGAGCGGGCCGCGTCGCGCTCAGTCGTGAGCCGACGCGAGGAAGTGGAAACGGCCGCGTGGGCGCTCGTCCATGAGCGGCGCGACACGGGAACATACACCGGCGCTTCGACGCAGGGCAAGCGGTGCGCGGAGTTCCGAGAACATTTTTTCAACTCTTCACGCCCCCCGAGTTGGTGCGGGCCTCCGAGGCGTCCCCGAGCGTGGGTGACCGCGCAGCGCCCGACGGCGCGGATGCGTCCGCGCGACCCATGATTCCGGGGAGCGTCGGCACCGGGTGAGTTCGGCTGTACTGTTCGAAGCCCTCACGGATGCAGCGTTCGCCCGCGGCGCCGACCGCCGCTCCGACCAGGAAGCAGACCACGAGGGCGACGATGGCGCGGAGCAGGATCGTCTCGGCGGTGGCCCCCGCGCCGAGCGATGCGAACAGCGCGGTCGAGAAGCCGCACAACGCGAAACATCCAGCGATGATGCGGCCGGGGGATCGTCGGTCCATGGCTGCGGCGTTCTCCTCGTCCCCCAGATCCGTCTGCCTCGGGCCGTCGCGGGCCCGGCTTGGGCGCAGCGACATCCGGCGGACATGAGCATCGTCGCGCGGCGGGCGCGACTTCAGTGACCGTCACGAACACCGAGTGATTCGGGAACGATCGGGCTCAGCGACGCGTCACAGACCGCAAAAGCCGCGCCACCAGACCGCGGCGCTGCGGTGGCGGAGCCGCGGCAGCGTGGTGAAGACGGCAGAGCGAGGCGACAAACCCGGACAGATCACGAATATCCTGCGCCGCGGCGGACGACGGCGCGGTTTCGAGCAGTGGCCTGCGACGGCACACGGCGGCACGGGCGGCGCGATCATGCCGCACGGCGCCGGCGCACGCCGGGGTGAAGCCAAGGAACCGAGCGCACACCGACTCGATCCGGCTCTGAACGGAGGCGCCGTGGGGGGCGTCGTCGGCCTGATTGACGACGAGGGCGACCGCGGGGGACTCTTCGCCGGGCGCGCGATCGGGCGCGAGAGGATCCGTGAACGCGGCGGCTGGAGCGAGTCGGAGGCACTTGATCAGCGCGTAGGCATCGGTGATGGCCGTGGGCTCGGGTGTCGTCACGATCAGGGCGGCGTCGGCGGCGCGGACGAACGCCAGCACGGAGGCGCCGATGCCCGCGCCGCAGTCGATGATGAGCAGATCGAAGCGGGACTCGAGCTCGCGCAGGAGCTGCGCGAGCCGGTCGCGACGGGAGGCGTCGAGGTCGGCGAGATCGGCGAGCCCTGAGCCGCCCGGCAGGAGCACGAAACGGGCCCGCTCGCCTTCCACATCCGATCCGACCTGGGCTTCAAAGAGGATCTCTTCGAGCCGGGCGGCGCCGTTCAGGAGGTGGGCGAGGTTCAAGCGTGGGTTGAGGCCGAGCAGAACGTCGGCGTTGCCGAGGCCCAGATCGCCGTCGATGAGGCAGACTCGGTGGGAGCGGAGCGCCAAGGCCGCGGCGAGGTTGACGGCGAGGGTGGTTTTTCCGACGCCGCCCTTGCCAGAAGCGATGGCGAGGGTGGCGGCGCGGGGGCCGGGCGTGGTTTCGGGCGGGGGCACGGGGCAAGCCCCTGCCGCATGGTCGGGGTTCTTCCGTTCGGCCCACGGCGCGTGGGGAAGGGGTTTGCCTTCGACGATCTCGCGGACCAACGCTCTGAGCCGCTCGGCCTGGTCGAGTGGGGCCGGGGCCGGGGCGGGGGCGGCGGCGGGGGCGGGGGCGGGGGCGGGGACGGGAGAGGCCTGGAAGGTGGTCACCGAACGGCCCTCCCCGCCTCCTCAGCAACCGGGGCGACAGCAGCGCCGACGGTGCCGGGGGCGCCGGCGCCTCGTTCGAGAATGAGCCCCGCCAGGCGCGGGGCGTTGGCGATCTCGATGTGGTCGGGCACCTCTTGCCCGGTGGTCACAAACGAGAGCCTGGCGTTCACGTGGCGAACGATGTTGACCAGCGCGCCGAACGAGACGGCCTCGTCGAGTTTGGTGAAGATCAGGTGGGTCGGGCCGACGGCGCTGAAGGCCTGCGCGGCCTGGCGCATGCACGCCTCGCTGGCGGCGGAAGAGAGCACCAGGTGGGTCTCGTGCGGGAGAGCGGCGTCGAGAAAGGCGCCGAGTTCGCCCAGCCGCCCGCGGTCCGACGGGGCGCGGCCCGCGGTGTCGAGCAGCACGACGTCGCAGTCGCGGAGCGATTCGCACGCCGCCCGTGTCTCCGCGGGTGTCAGGGCGACTTTGAGCGGGAGGCCGATGATGCCGGCGTACGTGCGGAGCTGCTCGACGGCGGCGATGCGGTAGGTATCGGCGGTGACCAGGCCGACGCGCAGACCGAGGCGGAGTTTGTAGGTGGCGGCGAGTTTGGCGATGGTGGTGGTTTTGCCCACGCCGGTGGGGCCGACCAGCGCGATGGTGAAGGGCCGCCCGTCGCGCGGGCGCGGGGGAGCCGCGGCGGCGGCGATGGCGGGCTCCGATTCGTTGGAAGCGGGGACGAACCTCGTGAGCCGGGCCAGCACGGCGCGGCGGACGATCTCCGGGTCGGCGAGCTGCGCGGAAGTGAGTTGCTCCCGCACCGCGTTCACGATGTCGTCGGCGATCTCCGAGGCGACCTCGGCCTCGATGAGGCGCAGGTAGCACGAGGCGAGGGCATCGGGCATCGCGGCGGGTGCCGAGCCGGCGGTGCGTGGCCCCAGCCCGCCCGAGCCCGCGGCGGATCCGGCGGATCCGGCGGAGACGGCCATGCGGGCGACCACTTTGCGCAGCATGGCCATCTCGTCGCGGATCTGCAGGGCGAGAGTGGAATCTTGGGAGCGGAAGAGTTCGTCAGGCCGCGGTGCCGCCGGTTCGAGCGTGGGAGCGCGGGCCGGCTGGCCTGCCGCGGCTGGAACGACGAGCGGCGGGCGCGGGGGGG
>CAZDYM010000043.1:3149-12532 GCA_964509325.1 uncultured Phycisphaeraceae bacterium | reverse complement strand
CCGAGAGCCGACCCGCCCGCTGGACGAGGCCCGCGAGAAGCAGCGGAAGAAGTACGTCGTGCCGATCCCGCCCAGCGATCCACGGGGGAGCAAGCCAAAGAACTGACGCCCAATGCGGGCGCCGGGCCATGAAAAAGGGGCCCCCGACGGGGCCCCTGGGTTTCGGTATCGTTCGTCTTGGTTGTCAGTCGTTGCTGACGCCCACGCCCTTGCCCCACGAGCGGAGGGCCTCGGCGAGGTCGCCGGTGTTGATCACGCCGTCGAGGTTCACGTCGGCCGCGACGGTGCGCTCCGAGACGTGCTGGCCGAAGTTCTCAAGGACCCGCAGCAGGAGGGTCGACGTGACCTCGCGGATGCGGCCCTCGCCGCCGGCCTTGTACTCGCGCGAGGTGATCTGCCCGTTGAGGGGCCCGGTGATGAACGCGTCGAGCGACTGCTGGTAGGAGATCCCGAGGTTGGTGAAGGGGCGGCCGCGGAAGGGGTACTGGTCGCCGCCGCGGGCGAGGAAGTCGATGGTGGCGACGTTGATGGGCCCGGCGTTGGGGTTGACCACGCCGTTGCTCACGATGACTCGACCGTCGTCGAGCACGACGTTGCGGACGCGGTTGCCGGGGGTGGTCACGTTCCCGTTGTTGTCCACCTGCTGGGCGGTCCCGTTGAGGTTGTACGAGAACCGGAAGCCGGCGATCTGGGCGAAGCGCCCGTTGCCGCTGACGTTGATCCGGGAAACGGCGTTCTCGAGGATCTCCTTGAACTGGGCGGGCGGAACATCGCGAACGACCGAGAGGAAGTTGGCGAAGGGCAGGACTTCAAACGTGTTGAGTTCGGTGAAGTTGCCGACGGGGAGAATGGAGTTGTTCCGCATCCCGCCGCCGTTCTGCAGAGCAACGTCCGGCACGGGGGCGCCGAAGAACGGGGCGAGCACCGAGGCGTTGAACAGGAACGAATCCGCGACCAGATTGCCCAGGTTGGTCTCGCGCCGCCGGACCTCGGTCGTGCGGCCGTCGAGCGGCTCCTGGGTGGTGCCGATGACGGTCGCGGCCAGCGCGGCGACCGAGGCCGCCACGGGGTCCACCACGGTGGCCTGCAGGGTCGGGTCGGCGGGCACCGCGTCGGGCGCGATGCCCGAGACGCGCACGGGGTTGCTGGAGGCGTCCACGGTCACGATCTCGCCCGCGGCGTCGAAGCCCACGACCAGGCGCCCGACGTAGCGGTAGTCGCCCCGGGTGCCGACGACCTGGACGGTCTTGCCGTCGAGATCGGTGGCGGTGCGGGGGTACCCGGTGCCGGTGAGGCCGGCGATGGCGCCGCTGGCGGTGTCGCCCGGGACGAGCAGGGTGCCGGGGTTGGCGAGCAGCTCGCCCCCGCCGCCGCCCACCACGATGTCAACGCCCGAGAGCATCGGGATCAGCGCGGCCTCGCTGACGAGGCCCTGCAGGTGGCTGATCAGGATGATCTTGTTCACCCCTAGGTTCTGCAGATTGGTGACCTCGGCCTGAACGGCGGGCAGCACGGCGTTGACGATCACGTTCCGCGGGGTCGAGATGAAGGGCAGGTCGGTGGTGGTGGCGCCGATGATGCCGATCTGGCGGCCCGCCACCGTGACGACCGTGCTCTTGGCGATGCGCCCAGCGGTCACCAGCGCCTGCAGCCCGGGCTCCCCGGTGAAATCAAGATTCGACGAAAGGAACGGCAGCGGCGCCGTGAAGCCGACCAGGAAGTCCTCGAGGACGTCGGGGTTGAAGTCGAACTCGTGGTTGCCCAGGCAGGCGGCGTCGTAGCCGATGGCCTGCATCGCCAGCGTGTCGTAGAACGGGATGCCGTTCTCGAAACTGGCGTTCAGTTCGGGGCCGGCCAGGAAGTTGTCGCCCGCGGAGAGCATGACGAACCCCTTGGCCTCGGGGCCCGCGGGGAAGACCAGGGCCTGGGCCTTGAGGTTGTCGACGAGGGTCTTGAAGCGGGCCACGCCGCCGAAGTCGGCCAAGGCGCCGGCGCCGGCGTTGATGAGCTGGCTCTCGCCGTCGGCGTTGTGGAGCACGGTCAGGTACAGGTCGACGGCGGGGGCGCCGGCCGAAGCGGCAACGGCGGTGAAGGCGGCGCCGGCGGCGCCGAGGAGCATCTTGTTCGTGTGACGCATGGGGTCCTCAATCTTCGTGCGAAGGGTGTGTCGGTTCAGCCCGGAACGGGCACGCGTGCCGGACGGTCGGAACAGGGACGCGAGTCGGTTCAGCGGCGACGACGGTGGGCTCCGAGCAGGGCGATCCCCGCCAGAGCGCCGACGCCCGGGGTCGGGACGGCGAGCCCGCTGAACTGCGTGAAGCCGTGGCCCCCGATCGCGGTCGCGGCGCCGGTGCCGGGGTTGACGCTGAACAGGGTGGCGCCGTCGGTGAGGTACAGGACGCCGTCGGACCCGAAGGTGAGGCCGCCCACGGAGAGGTTGGAGTTGAATCCCAGGCCCCCGACGGTGGTGGCGACGCCGGTGCCGGGGTCGATGCTCACGAGGGTGTCCGCCGCCGTCCCGTTCTTCGCGTAACCGAACAGCGTCCCGTCGCCGCCGAAGATCAGGCCCGAGACGTCCTCTCCCGCGGCGCCCATGGCGCCGATGGGGGTGACGGCGGCGGTGAGGGCGTTGAGGATCGACAGCTCGTTGTCGTCGGTGATGTGGAACGCGCCGGTGGGGGCGATGGCGAGGTCGCCCTCGGGGACGATGACCGGCTGGTCGGCCACGAAGGTGGCGGCGCCGGTGGTGAGGTCGAGCGTGTAGAGCTCGCCGTCGAACGAATAGGCGTACATGGTGTTGTCGCCGGGGTTCCAGGCGATGCCGTTGATGCGGTCGACGCCGGTGGAGCCGATCAGCGTGGCCAGCCCGGTAGCGGTGTCGATCGAGTACAGCCCCGCCGGAACGAACGGGGCGTAGGTGGCCACGCCGTAGATCGTTCCCGCGCTCGCGGACGCGGCGGCGGCGGAAGCGATGACCGCGCCGAGCAATCGTGCCGTGTTCATGGTCTGTTCCTTTCCTCTCGCACAGATGACCCGGCGCGGACACTCCGGCTCGGGGCAGGTAGGGAAGCAGACCCGCGCTCGCCCCCGGTGAAGACGGCGCTCGAAACGTGTGAAAGTGAAGGTGGGGAAGCGGCTCCGACGCCGGCGGTCCCGCGTGTTCCCGGAGACTTGTCGTGTCCCGCGCCGCCTACGCCCGCTTCATGCGCCGGTAGCGCCGGATCACGTTGTTGGTCGACGAATCGTGCGCGAGCGTCGGCTCGGATTCGCTCTCGAGTTCCGGGATGATGCGGTTGGCCAGCACCTTGCCGAGCTCCACGCCCCACTGATCGAAGCTCCCGATCCCCCACACCACCCCCTGGGTGAACACGATGTGCTCGTACAGCGCCACCAGCGTGCCCAGCGTCTTCGGGGTGAGTTTCTCGGCCAGCAGCAGGTTCGAGGGCCGGTTGCCCTCGAACACCTTGTGGCTGACCAGCTCGGCGGGCGCGCCCTCCTTGCGGACCTCCTCCTCGGTTTTTCCGAAGGCCAGCGCCTCGGTCTGCGCGAACACGTTGGCGATCAGCATGTCGTGGTGCCGCCCGATGGGGTTGAGCGAACGCGCAAAGGCGATGAAGTCGCACGGGATCAGCTTGGTTCCCTGGTGGATGAGCTGGTAGAACGAGTGCTGCCCGTTGGTCCCCGGCTCGCCCCAGTACACCGCGCCGGTCTGGTAGTTCACCGGCTCGCCGCGGAGCGTCACCCGCTTCCCGTTGCTCTCCATCGTGAGCTGCTGCAGGTACGCCGGGAAGCGCTTCAGGTACTGGTCGTACGGCAGCACCGCGACCGTCTCGGCCCCGAAGAAACTCCCGTACCACACCCCCAGCAGCCCCATGATCACCGGGAGGTTCTTCTCGGGCGGCGCGGCCCGGAAGTGCTCGTCCATGGCCCGGAACCCCTCGAGCATCTCAAGGAAGTTCCGCGGCCCCACCGCGATCATCGTCGAGAGACCGATCGCGCTGTCCATCGAGTACCGCCCGCCCACCCAGTCCCAGAACCCGAACATGTTGGCTGTGTCGATCCCGAACTCGCGCACCTTCTCGGCGTTGGTCGAGACGGCGACAAAGTGCTTCGCCACCGCCGACGCATCGCCCCCGAACGCCTCGAGCAGCCACCGCCGGCACGTCTGCGCGTTGGTCATCGTCTCCAGCGTCGTGAAGGTCTTGCTGCAGACCAGGAACAACGTCTCGGCGGGGTCGAGGTCCCGCAGCGCTTCCGCCGCGTCCGTCGCGTCCACGTTCGAGATGAACCGCAGCCGCAGCGCCCGGTCGCTCGACGCCCGCAGGGCCTCGTACGCCATCACCGGCCCCAGGTCCGAGCCCCCGATCCCGATGTTCACGATGTTCCGCATCCGCCGCCCGGTGTGACCGGTCCACCCGCCGGAGCGGACCCGGTCGGCGAAGGCGGACATCTTGTCAAGCACCTCCCACACGTCGGGCACCACGTTGCGCCCGTCCGCCGTCACGCTCGACCCGCGCGGGGCCCGCAGCGCCGTGTGCAGCACCGAGCGCCCCTCGGTCACGTTGATCTTCTCGCCCCGGAACATCGCCTCGGTCCGCCCCTGCAGGTCGCACTGACGGGCCAGCTGGAACAGCAGTTTCAGGGTCTCGTCCGTCACGCGGTTCTTCGAGTAGTCGAGGAACACGCCGCAGGCCTCGGCGGTCAGGCGCTCGCCCCGGGCGGCGTCCTGCGCGAACAGCGCGCGGAGATGCACAGGCTTGATGGCGCGGGCGTGCGCCTCAAGCTCGAACCAGGCGGGGCGGGACGAGGCAAGCAGTGACGTGGACATCGGAGGCTCCTTCTCGCCAGCGGGCGTGCTCAGATGCCAGCGTACCTCATCGGGGCTCGGGTGTCGGGGGCCGGGGGAGCGGGGTTTCGACCAGCGGAACGCGTTCCGCCCCGCACTCGCGCGGGGCACCGACCCCGCGCCGAGCACCGACCCCGCGCCCCGGCGGCGCCGCGGAACAGGCAAGACGCCTGCCGTCCGGCGTTCCTCGGTACCATGCCCCCGATGCCCCTCCAGCTCGGCCGCACCCTCATCGACCGCGAACGCATCCGGGCCCGCGTGGCCGAGATGGGGCGCGCTCTGGCCGCCGACCTCACCCGGGAACTCCTCCAGGAGGGCAACGGCCAAGACGCCCTCAACCACGCCGACCGCATCGTCATGCTCCCCGTCCTCACCGGCGCGGTGGTCTTCGTCGCCGATCTCATCCGCGAGATGCCGATGCGCCTCTCCATGCGCGTCGTCACCGTCTCCAGCTACCCCGGCGCCAGCACCCAGTCCAAGGGCGCCATGCTCCGGGGCGCCCTCCCCAGCGACCTCCGCGGCCGGCACGTCGTCGTCGTCGACGACATCCTCGACACCGGCCAGACCCTCGGCCTGCTCCGGGACCTCATCCTCGAACAGAAGCCCGCCAGCCTCCGCATCGCGGTCCTGCTCTCCAAACTCGTCCCCCGAAAAGTCGAAGTCAAGGTCGATTACTCCGGCTTCGACATCCCCGACGAGTTCGTGGTCGGTTACGGCCTCGACTACGACGGCTTCTACCGCAACCTCCCCGACATCGTCGTCCTCGAAGAACGCTGAGAATCGAGCCGGGATTCCCGTCACCGAGGAAGCGCGGCGAACGCGGAGGAACTCATCCGTCAGAAGGTGTCGGGGACAGGGTGGAGCGTCCGCGTCTTGGCTTGGCGCACCGGTACCGATCCATTCATGTGACCATCCCGAGCACCGCCCCCGCAACCTGCACCCCGACCCCACCATGCGCTTCACGAAGATGCACGGCCTCGGCAACGACTACCTCTTTCTCGACGCCTGCCGAGAGCCCTCGATCCTGCTCCGCGACAACCTCCCCGACCTCACCCGCAGACTGTGCGACCGCAACGAGGGCGCCGGCGCGGACGGCGTGATCATCATCTCCCACGGACCGACCGCACCGACCGCGCCCAAAGCCCCCCCGGACCCCGGACCTTCCGCTACGCGAACGTCCGGGTCGATCGACCCCGCGCCCCACCCCGCGCCCCACCCCGCGCCCCCGCGCACCGCCTTCCACATGCGCATCCTCAACGCCGACGGGTCCGAAGGCGGGATGTGCGGCAACGGCGCCCGCTGCGCGTGCAAACTCGCCGTCGAGCGGGGCCACGTCCACCCCGGCGCCGATGGTCGGCTGCAGCTGCGCGTCGGGCCCCGAAGTCTCGACGCGCGCGTCCGCTTCGATCCCGCGCGTCCCGGCGCGGTCCACCGCGTCGAGATCGACATGGGGCCGCCGGAACTCGACCTCGAGCGCGTCCCCGTCGATCCCGCGCGCCTCGGCTCGCGCACCGACCCCCTCCACGCCCACGAGCACTTCGTCGAGGGCCACCCCGGCGTCTTCGTCAACATGGGCAACCCGCACTTCGTCGTCTTTACCAACCACGACCCCGACACCCTCGCCGACCGCATCGGACCCTCGCTCGAAACCCACCCGGCCTTCCCCCAGAGGATGAACATCCAGGTCGTCCGCGTCCAGAGCCCCACGCGCCTGGTGCTGCGTTCGTGGGAGCGCGGCGCCGGGCGCACCCGCGCCTGCGGCACCGGCGCCTGCGCCGCCCTCGTCGCCGCGGTCCTCACCGACCGTGCCCAGCGCGCCGCCGTCGTCTCGATGCTCGGGGGCGAACTCGACATCGCCTGGCCCCAGCACCCCCCCGGGGGCCGCGTCCTGATGACCGGGCCCGCCGCCCACGTCTACGACGGCGAGTGGGAGGACACCCTCGCCGACCAGTTCGACCTGCTCGCCCGCCTGATCCCGACCCTCCGCACCCGGCGGCTGGTGCTCCGCCCGTACGCGGCCCAGGACCTCCCGGACCTCCAGCGGCTCATGTCCTTCCCCGAGGTCTCGGGCAACACCCGCACGTGGCCCGTGCCCTGCAAGCCGGGCGACGCCGAGAAGTTCCTGCGTCGCATCGCCGCCGCCATGATCGCGGGCGAATCCATCGGCTGGGCGGTGTGCGCGGCGGAATCGGGCCGATTCATCGGCTCCATCGGGCTGCGCATCGACCGGCTCGCGAGATCCGCCGAGGCCGGCTACTGCACCCTCCCGGAATGCTGGGGCCGGGGCTACACCACCGAGGCGCTGGCCGCCGTGGTTGACCACGCCTTCAAGGTGCTCCGCCTCCGCAAGGTGCACGCCGACCACCACGCGGACAACGTCCCCTCAGGACGCGTGATGCTCAAGTGCGGCTTCACCCCCGTCGCCCTCCGCAGGTCGCACTTCGAGCGCGACGGCAAGGTCCACGACGTCGTCCAGATGGACCTGCTGAACCCGGAGACGGTCTGAACCCGCGGCGAAACCGGGGGCCGTCCTCGGCCCGGCATGCCCCGACACGAACGACCCGGTTCGCCGCCACGGCACCCGGCTCAAACGCCCGGCGCGGATCCCTCCCGACCACCCAAAGACCAAGCCGAAAAGGCGCCCCGTCCGCACGCTCGCCCGGCGAGCGGCCCGCGATCACTCGGGCCGACCACCTGGGTCTTCCGCGTCCCTGCGGCCAACCCGACCAGCGGGCGGAACGGGGCTCGATCGAATCCGTTCGATTCACCTTTCGCGCCGTGAAACCCGTCCTTTCGGAACAGGCCCCAGCGGCGCATGGCTCGGTCTCACACACTCGGGCCTTCCGTGGCCCAATCCCGATGCCCCTCGTTTCCGACGAGCCTGGGAATCTCTCTCTCTTCGTCGGACGCAACGCCCCGACCATCGATGGACCCGGCGGCGTCGATCTCTCCGTCCTCGAACTCTCTCTCCTTGTCCCTTCCCGCCCCCGCGCCGTCCGTGGCGTCGGGGTCGAAAAGGCGCTTCCGACTCAACGTTTCTTCAGCGGCGCTCGAGCCCGCCGCGGGATTCCATTCCTTCGTCACGCCGGCTTCCCTGCCGACGACTCAAGTCAAGTGCTCTTCTGCTGCTTCAGGGCCATCCGGTTGTTCATCTCCGCGAGGTTCTTCCGACGCTCCGCCAAACTCGCCTTCCAAGAGGCCCGGTCACGAATCTCCAGCCGATCCCCGGCCCCCACGATCATCACTTCCTTCCCCAGCTCCGCGTCCTCCAGCATCCCGTCCGGAAACCGAACCCGTCCCGCGCTATCCATCTCCAACCGTTCCGACAGCCCGAAAAACGACGCCTGCCACTCCGACTCATCCTCGCCCGGCGTAAACGTCTTGGGCAGCATCGCCGCACGCTCCTCGAACGCCTTCTCCGCGTAGAGCCAGATCAAACCGGGTTTCACCGGCGTGGCGTACCACGCCGTCCCGTGCATCTTCTCGGACCAGTTCGAGCGAATCCCCGAGGGAACGGCCAGCCGGTTCTTGGCGTCGATGGTGTGCTCAAACTGGCCGGTGAAGAGCACGGGAAGAAAAGAAAAGACTCGGGTCAGGGATCACCGAGAAGCCATCCATCGGCAGCCCGGCGGGTCGTCCACGTCGCACCGAACTCCGGGAATCGAGCGGCCTCCGACCGCGTCTGGTCCCGCTTCGGTATCGACACAATACCCCACTTTGCCCCACTGTGCAACATTTTCTGTGTTGTCCACCGCGCATCCACCGACATTCATGGGCGATGAGACACTCGCGGCGCCGCTCCGGGACCCGGGCGTCTCTTTCCAACCGACCCCCTGCCGAGGCACGGTGTCGGCGCCCGGCACCCGGCTTGCAGCGCGGAGCCCCCGCGACCCGTCTCGACGCTTGCGATGCCTGAAGCCTTTCCCGGAAACTCCCCGCGAACGCCGTCCGCTCCGACGGGGGCCTGGGTGGCGCCGCCGCAGGCCGACGAGTCGGCGCGCCGGGCCTTTGAGTTGTTGTCCGCCCTTTTGGCCGACGGGGGCCCGCAGGGCCCGTTTCTGATGACGGCGCGGCACGAGTCCGCGCGGCGCGGCCTCTTGGTGCGTCGGGTGATGACATGCGCCGATGCCCCGCCGAGCGTGTGTGTGAGTTTCCCCAAGGGGCATCCGATCTCGCCCCTGGTGCGTGACAGCCGGGGGTTCGCGCTGTGTGCGGTCGACCCCGCCGACCGCGTGCTGCTGCGGCTGTTCGAGCAGCGCGGGGGCGTGTTGGCGGCGCCGTCGCACAACGGGACGGCGTCCGGTTTGTCGCCGCACGCGGCGCCCGGGGCCGGGGCGCACGATGCCGCGCCGTCGGACCCGTTCATCTCGCTGGAGATCGAGTCGCTGCACACGGGCGCGCCGCTGCTGAAGCGGTGCCGCTTCGCGCTCGACGTGCGGGTGACGATGCACCTGGACTTCGAGAGCGACCACGAGATCTACATCGGCACGGTGCTGGGCGGGCGGGACTATGCGCCGGCTTCGCCGCCGAAAAGTGA
>CAZDYM010000043.1:0-3049 GCA_964509325.1 uncultured Phycisphaeraceae bacterium | reverse complement strand
CGGAGCACGGAGAACAGATCGTGGGGTTTCCGCTTCGGACGGCTCGCGGGGTGGGGGGTCGCATTGGCCAGCGGGACCGTTTGCCCGCCGATCGCGCGACCACTCGAACCATTGACTCATCGCCCTCTCGATCCCTCGTCCCCTCGACTCCTCGGCACCTCGGCACCTCGATCCTTCGACCCCTCGACCTGTTCCCCGTTACCCTCCCGCCCATGTGCGGCATCGCGGGCATTTTGCGGGTGACGCCGCCGGGGGCGGTGCACGAGCCCATCCCGGAATCGTGGCTGGAGTTGCTGGACGCGGCCGTTGCGCACCGCGGGCCGGACGGGGCGGGGCGGTTCCGCGATTCGGTCGTGCGGCCCGACGGCACGCGTGTCGAGGTGGCCCTGGTGCATCGGCGGCTGTCGATCATCGACCACGCCGGGGGCGCGCAGCCGATGGTCAGTGAGCGGGGGAAGGACCTGGGCGGAGGGCGTCACGAGGGCTTGGTGGCGGTGGTTTTCAACGGGTGTCTTTACGACCACCGCGAACGCCGCGCGCGGCTCGAACGGGCCGGGCGGGTGTTTGTGACGGATCATTCAGATACGGAGGTGCTGATCCACGGCTGGCGCGAGTGGGCCCGCGCTCCCGGGGCGGGCGAAGCGAAGGGCCGAGGCGAGCGCGTGAGGGAGCATCTGAGCGGGATGTACGCCGTGGCCCTGTGGGATCGGGACGACGCCGACCTGTGGTTGGTGCGCGACGATTTCGGCGAGAAGCCGCTGTACGTTCGACCGCTCGATCCGCGCGGCTCGCTGGTGTTCGCGAGCACCGCCGGGGTGCTTTCGAGCGCGGCTTTCGGCCCGTCGCCGCGCGTTGACCCCGCGTCGATGGCGGACTGGTTCGCGCTCGGCGGTCACCGGCGTTGGACGCCGTGGCGGGACATCTCGCAGATCGATGCCGGTGCGAGCGCGTGGGGGCGCGGCACCGAGACCGGCGAGGGCCGAGCCCGGTGGGGCATCAACGGGGCGTCGAGAGTCGCGGGGAGTGTCGAGTCCCGGCCGCGGGGGGTGACTCGGTCGGGCGTGCTCGGAACGCTCGAAGCACGGCTGCGCGGGGCCGTCGCGTCACGTCTCGAAGCCGACGCCCCGTTGGGCTGCTTCCTCTCCGGCGGGATCGATTCCTCCCTCATCGCGCACTACGCGAAGCGGGCCCGCCCCGACCTCACCACGCTGTGCATGCGGATGCCGGACCCGCGCTACGACGAGTCGGCCCACGCCGCGGCGGTCGCGCGGCACCTGGGCACCAACCACATCACGCTCGACGTGCAACCCTCGGCGGCCGACGATCTTGTCCACCTCATCACCCGGCTCGGCCTGCCCTTCGCCGATTCATCGCTCCTGCCGACCTATTGGCTGTGCAAGGCGGCGCGGGAGCACGTGAAGGTGGCGCTCTCGGGCGACGGCGGGGACGAACTGTTCATGGGCTACCAGCGCCACGCCGCGGCGAAGTGGCTGCCGCTGCTGCGGCTGGCGGCGTGGGCGTGGCCGACCTCCGGGTATGACGAGCGCGACCCGACCTCGCGCGGCGCCAGAATGGCCCGGCTCATCCGCGCGGCGCGGGGCAAGGGGTACACCGACCTTGTGGCGATCTTCCCCAGTGAACTGCGCCGCAGAGTCTTCCGGGCGGGGGGCGTCGAGTGCGAGCGACCGCGCTTCCTGGGGCGCGGGCAGGCGCGCCGCTTCGACCTGGCGCACTACCTGCCCGGCGACCTGCTGCGCAAGACCGACGCCGCGTCGATGAGCGTGGGCCTTGAGGTGCGGTGCCCGTTCCTCGATCGAGAGGTGGCGGCGTTGGCCCTCGGCACGCCGATCCGCGTGCTGATGCGCGGCAACCGGCCCAAGGCGCTGCTGCGCGAACTCGCCGCCCGGCACCTGCCTCAGGGGATCGTCGAGCGCCCCAAGCAGGGCTTCGCGATCCCGGTCTCGGACTGGTTCCGGTCCGACTTCGGCGGGCTGCGGACGCTGCTCAACGACATCCTGCATGCGCCGGACCCGTTCGGTCAGGCCGGGGCCGCGCTGGACATCCACGTGCCCGCCGTGAACGACATGGTGGAGGAGCACATGAAGGGTCGGCGCGACCACGGCCAGCGCCTCTACGCCCTGACCGTGCTGGGGGTGTGGGCCCGCGCGTTTGCGCGCTGACCCGCGGCGTCTGAACGCCGGGCACGCGATCCCCCAACAATCCCCTCGCCTTTGCTCCCTGCGGGGGCGGGGGCGCCGCGCCACAATCACCCCCGCCGAGCTTTCGCGCCGATGAACTTGGGCAGCCAGGTGAAGAGCCGAACCCCCAACTCCCGCTCCTGGGCTTTCGTCGCCGCGCTCGCTTTGAGCGCCGGCGCGCTGTTCGCCGGGCTTACGTGGTTCATGTCGGTGCAGCAGGCGCGGGCCCTGCGCGCCGCTGCCGTCAACGATCAACTGACGCCCCAGGGCGTGCCCCGCCCCGAGGCCGAGATCGCCCGGGCCATCCGTGCCGCGCGGCTGGTCACCATCATCTTTGAGACCAACGTCACCGCCCAGTCGGGATCGCCCAGTTGGCGCGGCGACGTGTCCGCCACCGTCCGAGCCCCCGTGCGTCTGCTGTTCGGCGTCGATCTGTCGAACTTCTCGGAGGCCGCGGTCAAGACGGACCCCTTCGGCTCGTCGTACATCGTCACGCTGCCGCGCCCGACCCGGATCGCGACCGAGGTGCTCGGCGCGGGCGAGTCCGTCCGGGTCTCGGTGGGCTGGCTGCGGCTGCGGTCGGTGTCGGGCGAGTACCACCTCGGGCTGGCGCGCAAGGGGCTGTACGAAGCCGCCCGCGGCATGACCCTCCGCCCCGCGGACGCCGAGCTGGTCGAGAGCGCGACGCGCGAACAGGTGCGTGATCTGGTGCGTGCGGTCGCGGGCGAGCGGGCCGTGGTCGAGGTTCGATTCAGCGACGCCCCGCCCGCCACGGCGGGGCGCGAGAACCCCGAGGACCGCCCGTGAGCGCCTGCGTCCGCGTCGCCCGGTTCATCTGGCGGGCCAAGTGG
>CAZDYM010000042.1:0-12634 GCA_964509325.1 uncultured Phycisphaeraceae bacterium | reverse complement strand
TACACTCTTTCCCCCCCGCCTGAGGCGGGGGGGCCTGAGGCGGGGGGGCCTGAGGCGGGGAGGCATGAGGCGGGGGGCTGAGGCAACGGCGCGTGACGGGAGGGCGCGTGACGAGCAGGGCATTCTTGGCCCGAAACGCCCGCAGGAAGAAGACATCTCCATCCATCGGCGCGACCCACAAGAGAGCATCGCAAAATGCGGGCGTGGTGCAAGCGAAACGCCGTGACTCCGCACGAAAAACCCGGAGAAACTCGTGGGACCAACCACGCCGCACCGGGTCGACGGGGCCCGCTTGTGGTTATTGACCAGCGGGTTCGGCAGGGGCGACGCGGCGGACGCGCGGCTACTCCTTCTTCGACAAACGTCCGCGCAGGTTCGGGGTCTTGCGGCCGTACTCGTCTTCCTTGAACTGCTGCGCGTACTGGTTGCGGGCGCGGTCGTAGCGGTCGAACTGCGAGCGCTGGTCCTTCGGTGAAAGCAGCGGGCGCGAGCACCCCGCGCCGGCGGCGGCGAGCAGCAGCACGGCGGCGAGAAGCGAAGGTCCGAGAGCGCGCCGCATCGGCCCGGCGGCGGCGGGGGACGGTTGAATCTGAGACGTCGCGGGGTTCATCGATCGCCGAGCATACCCGCCTCGGACGGCGCGCGATCCATCGCGCCGGCGCTCACCTTTCAGCGTCCCGGCGCGGGGGCGGTGCACCCGCGGAAACGCAACGGCCCCGGGGAGGATTCCGGGGCCGTTGGACTGGGTTGAACAGTCGCACGTTTGAGAGGGAGAGGAGATCCGACGCTCCTGGTACGAACATGGCGTGCGCGGGTTCGGTGGCTCACGCGCGATCTGACGAGGTTCGTGCTGTTGGCAACCTGTAAGGGTGTCCGGCGCAGGCCGCGACCGTCGGCCTGGCGTGCGTGCTTCGGTCCGAGAAGCCCCATCCACGCTGGTTCTCGGACCTCGCCGAGCGGGGGGTGGCGCAGAAGGGTCTATTCCCAACGCGTCACGTGCCAGGCCTTTTTGCCCCGACGGAACAGGGCGAGGCAGTCGTGCAGCAGGCGGGCGGCGGTGAGGCGGTCGGATTCGCCCACTTTCTCGCCGTTGAGGGTGATGGCGCCGGTGGAGAGCAGTTCGCGTGCTTCGCGCTTGCTCTTGGCGAGGGTGGTTTGCGCGAGGAGGTCGGCCAGGGCCATGCCCTCCCCGCCCTCGGCTTTCCGCGCGAGGTCGGCCTTGGGGTGGGTGCTGCAGGGGACGCTGGCGAAGACCTCGGTGAGGGTGGCGAGGTCGAGCGAGGCGACTTCGCCGCTGAACAGGGCGCCGGCGGCGGATTCGGCGCGTCCGAGCTCGGCCGGGCCGTGGAGCATGCGGGTCATGTGCCGGGCCAGGGCGCGGTGGGCCTCGCGCTTGGCGGGGTCGGCGCGATGGGCGGCTTCGAGGGCGTTGATTTCCTCGTGGGAGAGCAGGGTGAAGGTCTTGAGGAACTTGACGACGTCGGCGTCGGCGGAGTTGAGCCAGAACTGGTAGAACGCGTAGGGGCTGGTGCGATCGGGGGAGAGCCAGACGGCGCCGGACTCGGTCTTGCCGAACTTGGTGCCGTCGGCCTTGGTGATGAGGGGCCAGGTCAGGGCGTGGGATTCGGCGCGACGACCCGCCCCGGAGCCGGGGGCGTCCTCGCCCGCCAGGCGCCGGATCAGGTCGCTCCCGCTGACGATGTTCCCCCACTGGTCGCTGCCGCCGATCTGCACGGTCACGCCCATCTCGCGGAACAGGTGGAGGTAGTCGTACGCCTGAAGGATGACGTACGAGAACTCGGTGTACGAGATGCCCTGCTCGCGGGCGATCCGGTCGCGCACGGAATCGCGCTTGATCATCTCGTTGACGGAGAAGTGCTTGCCGATGTCGCGGAGCAGTTCGATGTAGTTGAGCCTGCCGAGCCAGTCGGCGTTGTTGACGATGACGGCGGCGTTGGGGCCCGTGAAATCGAGCAGGGCGCGGAAGATGCGCTCCTGGGAGCGGACGTTCGCCGCGACGGCCTCGGGGGTCTGCAGCTGCCGCTCGGCGGACTTGCCGGAGGGGTCGCCGATCATCCCGGTGCCGCCGCCCATGACGACGATGGGGGTGTGCCCGGCGAGCTGGAAGCGGCGCAGGCCCATGATCGAAACGAGGTTGCCGATGGTCAGCGAGTCGGCGGTGGGGTCGAAGCCGCAGTAGACCTTCCTCGGGGTGGAAAGGTGGCGGCGCAGGGCCGCCTCGTCGGTGGTCTGGTGGACCTGGCCGCGGAACTTCAGGTCGTCGACGAGGTCCGGAACGGGCGGGGGGGCGGGGGCGTGCATGGGGGTTTCAGGGTACGCCAGCGCGGGCTGTCGGCACGGGCTCGCGGAACGGGACCCCGAACGGGTCCGGCCGAAAGTGCCCGGAGCACACGCGAACGGCCCCGCGGCGACCGCTTCTTCTCGCGCTCCGCAGGCCGGAGGCTCGGGGTTCGTTGCGACGCGGTTTCAGACAAGGAACCCGTCGTTTGTGGACACCCGAACCCGTCCGGTACAGTGTCCGCGTCGTCGGAGCCGCCCCCCGTGCCGCGGGCGTCGGCGTCCGTCGCGCGGAGACTCGGCATGCGCGTCCTTATCCTCGGCATCGGCGACGCGTTCACGTACCGCGGCTTTGGCACGTCCGCGGTGGTCCAGGGGGCCGAGGGGCCCGTGCTGATCGACTGCCCGGACCTGATCCACCGCGCCCTGTTCGAGGCCACGTGCAAGTCCGGCTGGGAGATGGACGTGTCGATGATCGACGACGTCATCCTCACACACCTGCACGGCGACCACTGCAACGGGCTCGAATCCTTCGGGTTCGCCAAGCTGGTGAACCGGCTCATGGGAAAAAGCAAGGTGATGCCGCGGCTGTGGACCCACCCCGGGGCGGCCGCGCGGGTGTGGGAGCGTCTGGCGCCGGCGATGGACGCCCCGCTGACCAAGGGCGGGCGCAAGAGCGAACTACGCGACTACTTCGACCTTCGCATCATCGAACCCAACATGACGCACATGGTCCAGGGGCTGGCGGTGGAGTGCCGGTACACCATCCACCCGATCCCGACCATCGGCCTCCGGCTGTCGGACGGGAAGGGCGCGCTGGGCTGGTCGGGCGACACGGTCTACGACCAGGGGCACATCGACTGGCTGAGCAGCTGCGACGTGATCGTGCACGAGGCGAACCTCGGGCCGGTGCACACCAACATCGAGACCCTGAACTCTCTGCCCGATCACATCCGGCGGAAGATGCGGATCACCCACATCGTGGACAACTTTGATCCGAACTGCACCGACATCCGGCCTCTGGTGGAGGGGGAACTGATCGAGATTTAGGCCCCAAGGCTCGGGCCGGTCGGGGGGTGCGGTGAGAGTGGGGCCCGGGGGGTGGGGGATGGAAGTGGGGGATTGGAGTGGGGATGGGGGCAAGGGCCCACGGGCAGATGGGAAAGGTTGAACGACGGGCCTGTTCAGCGCTCCGAAGGCGTGGGTGGTGCCGATCCCGGTCCGGCGGCTTTGGTGTGCATCTCCGCCGCACGGCTGAGCAGAGCCTGATCGTCCACCACCTCGGGTTCCATCTTGAAGTGCCACTGGATGCGCGTTGTCTTTTCGACAGGGACGGCCATGGCGGCGAGGTCGACGCCGGGCCACTCGTGGGGCGGGGCCTTGGCCTCGGCCTTGGTGACCAGCGGTTCGTAGCCGTCCTTGCGGAGGCGGACGTCGTAGGTGCCGAAGTAGGTGAAGTTGACCTCGCAAGGGGTGGTGCCGACCTCGGCGTCGTTCAGGATGACGCGGGCGCCCGTCGGCTCGGACGTGATGAAGATCCGGCGGTCCTGGCAGGCGGTGAGCAAGGCCGCCACGGCGAGAGCCGCGACGCAGAACCCCGCCCGTGACCGGGGGGGGGCGACGCCGGGCGTGCACCTCGGGTTCGGGAGAGCCCCCTTCCTCACGGTCGGGGCTTTGTTGTTGGGTTTCATCGCATCATGACCTCCCGCGGCCCGGCGGGTGCCGGCGCGTCGAACTCGTCGCCCCTGAACATCGAGCCGAGGTAGCTCTCGCGGACCATGCGGTCGTTGATGAGGTCTCTGGGGGCGCCCTCGCGGAGCACTTTGCCCTCGTTGATGATGTAGGCTCGGTCGCAGACACGCAGGGTCTGCTGCACGTTGTGGTCGGTGATGAGGACGGCGATGCCGATCGTGGTGAGACGCTTGATCTCGCGCTGCAGGTCTTCAACGGCGAGGGGGTCGACGCCGCTGAAGGGCTCGTCCAACAGGATGAGGCGTGGCTCGGTGACCAGGGCGCGGGCGATCTCGAGTTTTCGGCGTTCGCCGCCGGAGCAGGTGCGGGCCTGGTCCCTGGCCTTGTGGGTGAGGCCGAACTGGGCGAGCAGTTGCTTGCAGCGGTTGCGGCGTTCGGCGCCCGACAAGCGCCGGGTTTCGAGGATGGCCAGCAGGTTCTCCTCGCAGGTCATGCGCTGGAAGACGCTGGGCTCCTGCGACAGGTAGCCCATGCCCAGTCGGGCGCGGGCGTACATGGGGAGAGCGGTGACGTCGCGCCCGGCGAACACGACCGAGCCGGCGTCGGCCTCGATCATGCCCACGACCATGCGGAAGCTGGTGGTCTTGCCCGCCCCGTTGCGCCCGAGAAGGCCGACGATCTCGCGGGCGTCGACGTTGAACGAGACGCCGTCGACCACGCGCCGGTCGGCGTACGACTTCACCAGGCTGTTCGCTTCGAGCAGAGCCACGCCGGGAGTGTAGTGGGCGGGCCTATTCCGCCGTGAGGAACCGGATCGTGACCGGGTAGCGGTAGTACTCGCCGCGGTGGGCGGCCATGGCGCCGCGGATGCAGCCGATCAGGGTCACCGCGACGATCGCCACAAACCCCAGTCCCGACAGCCCCAGCGTGGGGATGATCAGGATCGCGAAGACGATGTTGTAAATGAGCAGGCTGATCTGGAAGTTCACGGCGTCCCGCCCGTGGTCGTCCAGGAAAGGCGAGGACGCCGCCTTGATGCGCCACATGACGATCGCGCCGATCAGCCCGGCCACCGGGATCGGCACGCTGGTGAGAGCGAGCAGGCCGATCAGGTGGAGGAACACGCCGTAGGTCCGCTCCTCAGCCGGGGTGTTGGGGTCGATGTAGCGGGCGTTGGGACCGAAAGACGTCGCGCCGGCGGCGGGGTCGGGACCGACAGCGGCACCGTGGACGCCAGGGGTGTCAGGCGAGTTGGCCATCGCAAAGCCCATCATCGCACTTCTACGGAACCGGGCGCGGCCCTTTTCAAGGCGGGGGAAGCAACCGCCGACTCCGCTCGGGCGCCCGCCTTGGCGCGCGGATCGACGAGGGCCTCCTCTCTGTTTTTCAATATTTTCTGAAACATTTGCCTCAATCGGAAATCGCGGCTAAACTGCGGTATGGCCCCGCTTGTCGTGCCCAATCCTCCGCAGTCCCAGCCCGTTGGGGCCGCCGGGGGTTCGATGCGTGCATCGCTCGGCGGGGCGTCGTCGCGGGCGCTGCTGGCGATGACGCAGGGGTCGCCCGATCACGCGGCGCTGGTGCCGTTGCTGGGTGAGGGGCTGGCGCGGGTGGTGGAGCGGTTTGATCGGCAGTTGGAGACGCCGCTGACGCACGTGGCGGAACTGGTGCGCCACGTGGAGAAGTACCGGGGGAAGATGCTGCGTCCGACGGTCACGCTGCTGGCGGGGCTGGCGTGCGACCGGCGCGGGTGCGTCGCGGAGGCGGTCTCCGGGAACCTCGTCACGGTGGCGGCGGTGGTCGAGATGATCCACCTGGCCACCCTGGTGCATGACGACGTGCTCGACGAGGCCGACATCCGGCGCGGGCACCGCACCATCAACGCCTGGAAGGGCAACGAGGCGGCGGTCATGCTTGGGGATTACCTGATCGCCCGGTCGTTCCACCTGTGCTCGCAGCTGGACGAGCAGCGGACGGCGCTGCGGGTGGGAGAGGTCACGGCGGCGGTCGCCGAGGGGGAGATGCTGCAACTGGCTCACCGGGGCGACTTCGCCATCACCGAGAAGACGTACTACGACATCGTGGAGCGTAAAACCGCGGCGCTGATCGCCGTGGCGTGTGAACTCGGGGCGCGGCACGGCGGGGCCGACGAGGCCACCCAGCGTGCCCTCAGCGAGTACGGGCGGCTGGTGGGCGTGGCGTTCCAGATCCAGGACGATCTGCTCGACCTCGTGGGAGAAGAGGACATCGTCGGCAAGTCGCTGGGCAAGGACCTCGACACGCAGAAACTCACGCTGCCGCTCATTCATCACCTCAGCGTGCTGCCCCCGGCGGCGCGGCTGGAGACCGAGCGGATGATCCACAGCCGGGCGTTCGATCACTCGCGGCGGCACGCCCTGCACCCACGCCTGGTGGCCACGGACTCGATCACCTACGCGCGGACGGCGGCGTTGCGGCTGGTGGATCAGGCGAAGGAATGTCTGGGAGCCCTGCCGGAATCAGCGGCTCGGGCCACGCTGCTTTCGATGGCCGACGCCGTGATTACGCGCCAGGTGTGAGCCGAACCTCGACCGTTCGGCGGGGGCTTCGCGTGCGCCCGCGAAAGAAAAAGAAGAGGAAGAAGAGCAAATCAAACACGAAACCCCGCTGAAGGTCGGGGTTCTGTTCGCGGCGGCCCGCAACCCGGCGGTCCCGAACCCCAATCACTCCTCTTCCCCGCGGCGGGTCGGGCGTGTTGTCGCGCGCTCGGCCCAGATCGATGCAGGGGTGATCGCTCCGGTCCGACGAAACGAGAGCCCTATCATGACCCGACCTTCCTTCTCGCTTCGGAGTTCCCTCGTGCTCAGTGGAAAACGCATGGCCATTGTGGGTCTCGCCGTCGTCGCCGGGGCGGCGGTGGCGCGGCTGACCGACGCCTCCAGCAAGGATCGCCCCAGCCTGTACGACTGGGCGAACCCGGTGACGGACGTGCTGGTCGGTCTGGAGCAGCACTTCTTCAAGGAGCCCGACCTGAAGTCGCTGCGCGAGGGGGCGATCCGGGGGATGCTCGAGTCGCTGGACGACCCGTACACGGAGTTCATCCCCAACGAGCAACTGGGCGACTTCAACAAGCAGGTGCGCGGGGAGTACGTGGGGATCGGCGCCGAGGTGGACACCGAGGACGGGTGGCTGAAGATCGCCTCGCCGCTGGACGATTCCCCGGCATGGAAGAGCGGGATCGAGGCCGACGACCTGGTCATCGCGGTGGACGGCAAGTCGACGCGGAACCTGGCGGTGGAGCGGGTGATCGACATGCTCATGGGGGAAGCCGGCAGCGTGGTGCGGATCACCGTCGAGCGCAAGGGGGAGCGGGCCGACGTGCCCGCGGGCGCGCTGGAGCCCACCGAGCCGGCGGCGGCGGAGGGCCAGGAGGCCGCCCCCCCGGTCAAGCCGGGGCATGTGCGGTTCGACCTCAAGATCGTGCGTCAGAAGATCGTGACCTCCACCGTCAAGGGCCTGCACCGCGTCGGCGACGGGCAGGAGTGGGATTTCATGGTCGACCCGGAGCAGAAGATCGGGTATGTCCGCGTGACGCAGTTCACGGCGGGGACGATCCCCGAACTGCGGGCCGCGTGCGAGAAACTGGTGGCGCAGGGGATGCGCGGGTTCATCCTTGATCTGCGGTACAACGGCGGGGGCTCGCTGGCCGCGGCGATCGAGATGGCCGACCTGTTCCTTGAAGAGGGGGTGATCGTCTCGACCAAGGGGCGTCGGACACGCGAGGAAAAGGCCGTGGCGCGGCGCGAGGGCACGCTGCCGAACTTCCCGATGATCGTGATGCTCAACGAGTCGAGCGCGTCGGCGAGCGAGGTGGTCGCGGGGGCGCTGGTCGATAACGACCGCGCCGTGGCGCTCGGCACGCGCTCGTTCGGCAAAGGGATCGTGCAGACGGTGTACCCGATGTCGTCGGGCGAGGGGCAGTTGAAGGTGACGGAGGCGTACTACTACCTGCCCAAGGGGCGGTGCCTGCACCGCACGCCGGAATCAACGGAATGGGGCGTCGATCCGACCAAGGGCTTCTACGTGCCGATGGGTCTTGATGAGCAGCGCGAGATGTTCCGGATCCGGCGCAATGAAGAGGTCATCCGGGCGAAGGGGAAAGCGTCGGCGGACGCCGCCGGGCAGCGCTGGTCGGACCACGAGTGGATTCTCGACTACTTGAAGGACCGTCAACTGTCGGCGGCGGTGAAGGCGTTGCAGCTGCGGCTGGCGGGGGACGCGTGGCAGCCCACCGGGGAGGATGCCCCGCCCGGGACGCACGAAATGGCCGCCCTGCAGCGCGAGCAGCGCCGCTACAACCTCCTCGAGCGCGAACTGGACCGGGTGGCGCGCCGGATCGACGCGCTCGCCGCCGCCCAGACCCCGGGTGCGAAGAAGGACGAAACGATCCCCGACCCCATCCCCGGCGAGACGGACCTGACCGGCGGGAGGATGCTGGTGTACGACAAGGACGGGAAGGTGGTGGCGACGCTGAGCATCACGGGCCCGGACCTGGAGCGGTGGTTGATCGACGCGCCGGTGAAGCCGGAGGCCACCCCGGCGGTCGTGCCGTAGGGAACGCGCGCCCACACCTCGGCGCGTCGCGCGCGTCGTGTGTCACCGCGGCGTGCGGGGGTGGTGGGCGTCGCGCGTCAAACGTCCAATAATGCCGGTCTCCCCGGTTCTCGCTCCGGCGGGAAGGGTGGGCTCACGGGCCGTGGGCGTCATCGTGATGCCCAAGCGACCCGATCCTTCCGATGTGGTTCGTGGCCCGCGGACCATTCGACCGCCGATCACGACCCCGCCATGCTCGCCGTCCAGGCCCATTCCTTCACGCAGCAGGCGCGGCTCGCCATCACGCTCGCCTGGGTCGCGGGGTACACCAACCTGGTGACGGTGCTGACGTGCGGGACGGTCACGTCGCACATGACGGGGACGGCGTCGAACCTGGGGCGGGACATCGCGGAGGGCAAGTGGGCCCTCGCGGGGTTCGCGCTGTACGTGCTGGCGCTGTTCTTTCTGGGGGCGGCGCTGTCGGGGGTGGCGACGGAGGTCGCGCGCCGGCGCGGGTGGGAGTCGGTGTACGTGATGCCGGTGGTGATCGAGGCGGCGCTGCTGGCGGCCTTCGCGTGGTGCGTGGAGGTGCAGGACCACGAGTTCGTCACGGGCGGGCCGATGCTCTACACGATGGTGGGCGCGGCGGCGGCGGCGATGGGGCTCCAGAACGCGACCATCACCCGCATCTCCTCGGGCGTGGTGCGGACGACGCACGTCACCGGCGTGCTGACCGACCTGGGGACCGAGACGGTGCAGTTCCTGTACTGGCTGCGCGACCGCGTGCGGTCCGGGGGCGCCCAGCCCTGGCGAGGGGCCGACGGCGCCCCGACCGACCTCCTGCACAGCGTGCAGGCGCAGCCGAGCGCGCGCCGGCTCGCGCTCCTGGCGTCGATCGTCGGCGGCTTCGCGGTGGGGGCGGCGCTGGGCACGCTGGCGTACGAGAACCTCCCGCGCCTGGCGATGCTCCCCCCGGTGCTCATGCTGATCTGGATCATCTACCAGGACCTGACCACGCCCATCGCGGAGATCGAGGAATCGGACCTGGTGGGGGACACGTCGCTGGGGCTGCCGGCGGCGCTGTCGGTGTACCACCTGCGCCGGCGCGCCGGGGGCGTGGGCTCGGCGTCGAAGGTGCACCGCATGCCGAACCTGCTGGAATGGAGCGACCGCCTGCCTCACGCCACGAGGGTGGTGGTGCTCGACATGGCGGGGGTCGAGCAGTTGGACGCCAACGCCGCGCTCGAACTGCGGGCCCTATTGTCGCGGTTCAAGTCGCAGCGCCGGCGCCTGATCATCAGCGGGATCAGCAACGAGCAGTTCCGCCGCCTGCGGCACATGGGGGCGGGCGAGTACCTGGTGCCGGCCAACACGTGCCCGGACCTCGACCTGGCGATCGCGCGGGGCATCAACCTGCTCGCCGAGCAGGGGCACGAGAGTTCGGTGGATTAGCCGGTTTACATCGGCGGGCGCGAGAGCGGGGCCGGTCACGGGAGGTCCGACCGAGATTCGGGCGGGAGTCCCGGCGTGCCCTTCGCGCGCGGGCCGCGCGGCGCGCCGAGCATCATCACCATCGCGAGGGCGACGCCGACCCAGACCACGCCGCTCCAGTAAGGTGAGCCGGGGGACACGTGGTCGAACATAAGCCCGGCGAGCAGCGGCCCGGCGACGCGTGTCAGGCTGACCATGGCGGTGCTCACGCCCATCGCCGCGCCCTGCCGGCCGGTGGGCGCGGCACGCGAAACAACGCCGGCGAGGGTGGGGCTGATGAGGGCGTGGCCCGCGGCGAACAGCGCGACCCCGGTGTAAAGCCCGGCGGGCGTCCAGCCCGGTCGGGCGGGGGTGAAGGCGATGACGAGCAGGCCGGCGGCGAAGACGCACAGGCCGACGCGGGCCATCGCGCGGTCGTCGGTGGTGCCCGAGAGACGACGGACGACCACGCCTTGCATGAGCATGATGACGACGCCCATCCAGCTGAACAGCCAGGCGGCCTCGCGCGGTCCCATGGCGTAGACGCGGTCGAGATACACGCCGAGGTTGTTGCTGAGCGCGGCGAACGGGACGCCGGCGCACACCAGGGCCAGCACGCCCCAGCGGACCCCGGGGATGCTCCATCCCCATCCGACATGGGCGAGCGGGTTGAGTTCGCGGCGGGTGACGGGGCCGCGGCGTCGCCTGGCGGCGGGGAGGGTTTCGGGCATCCGCCACAGCGCGAACACGCCCGCGATGAACGAGAGGGCGCCGGCGGTGAAGACGGGGGCGGTGAGGGCGGTGTGCTCGGCCATGACGCCGCCCAGGGCCGGGCCCAGGACGAAGCCCAACCCCATCGCCACCCCGATAAGCGCGAAGGATCGGCTGCGCCGGCCCGGGGGGGTGACGTCGGCCAGGGCGGCCTGCGCGGTGGCGATGTTGGCGCCGGTCACGCCGTCGATCACCCGCGCCAGCAGCATCATCCACAGCGCGCCGGCGATTCCGAGCACCGCGTAGCCGAGGGCCGAGCCGAACAGGCTGAGGCCCAGCACCATGCGCCGGCCCACGCGGTCGGAGATGGCGCCCAGCGCGGGGGTCGCGATGAACTGCGCCAGCGCGAACGCCGCCCCGAGCACGCCGACCGCGAGGGCGCCGTCCTCGAAGCGCTCGACCAGGTGCGGGATCACCGGGAGCAGGACGCCCAGACCGAGGAAGTCAATCAAGACGGTCAAGAAGACGACGGTGCTGACGCGATGGCGGCGGGCGCGTTCGTGGGGCGGCTCCGGGGTTTCCGAGCGCGGTGCCGCCTGTTCAGCGCCCGGGCCGCCCGTGGGGCCCAGCCACTCATCGCCGACCACGGCGGGGGCAACGTCGGCGGCATGTCCCGGCGGATCGTCGCCGAGGGCTGGGTCCGCGAGCGGGGCGCAGGTCACGGATTCTCCAAAGCCCGCGGGCGTGGAGCGATCGCGGGTGTCCGCGGGGGGCCTCGGTTGGACCGGCGAGGTTTGCAAGTGCGACTCGGTCTCAACTATAGCGGCGAGACCCGTCGCGCGTCAGGGCGACGCCCTTCCGGACCCCAGGCCGGTCGATCCGAAGCCCCCCGCGCCTCGCGCGGTGTCGGTGAGTGATTCGACCTCGACGATCTCGGCTCGGCTGACCGGGGCGATCACCAGTTGCGCAACCCGCATGCCCGGCTCGACAGTGAAGGGTTCGCGGCCGAGGTTGATGAGGGCGACCATCATTTCGCCGCGGTAGTCGGAATCGACGGTGCCGGGGGCGTTGGGGACGGTCACGCCGAACTTGGTGGCCAGGCCGGAGCGCGGGCGGACCTGGCCCTCGTAGCCGAGGGGGATGGCCAGCGCGAAACCGAGCGGGATGAGCCGGATCGCGCCGGGCGGGAGGGTGACGGTCTCGCCGGGGGGCAGGCAGGCGTGCAGGTCCATGCCCGCGGCGTGGTCGGTCTGGTATCGGGGGATGATGGCCTCGGGTCGGAGGCGTTTGAAGTGGAGGGTGAGAGGCGCGGGGATGCCGGGCATCCGGCAGGATATGGCGCGGGGATCGTGAGTCGACGTTCGGGGTTCGGATGGATGGGTGTCGGGTGCGCGCCGAAAGCCGGCGTTGGGACCCCAGGATCACGGGCACGGCGTGCCGAAGACGCTGAGGAAGGCGGCGAGGTCGGACGTGTTGACCAGGGCGTCGAAGTTGAGGTCGCCGCTCGTGCCGGGGAAGACGGGGCGTCCGAAGTTGGTGAGGAACAGGGTGAGGTCGGCGGTGTTGCGGGAGTTCGAGAAGTTGAGGTCGCCCGGGCACTTGGGGACGACCAGGAGGTTCACGGGGGTGGTGGCCTGCGTGCCGCAAGGGTTGGTGATGACGCAGGAATAGGCGGCGGCGTCGCGCGGGTCCGGGGCGGTGATGGTCAGGGTGGGGGTTGTGGCGCCGGCGACGACCGAGCCGCCGGGCTGCGGGCCGTTGGCGAGGTTGATGCCGTTGCGGCGCCACTGGTACGCGAGCACGTCGCCGCCGGCTGTGAGGGTGAACTGGGCTGTCTGGTCTTCGTTGACGGTCTGCTGGGTGGGCGGGATGGCGATCGAGGGCGGGTCGC